>JAGRHK010000419.1 GCA_020444985.1 Candidatus Competibacteraceae bacterium | reverse complement strand
TCCGGATCATCCAAGTCGGTTTTATTTATGGAGGGAGAGGGGAAAACGTGATACGCGCCGCGCGGATTCAGACCGCCTAACTCGATCACATCTTGCGCAATGACGCCATTGGCGCTCATGATGGCGCTGCGCTCCAGACAATTTTCCAGCTCGCGGACATTGCCCGGCCAGGGATGTTGCATCAATAGGCGGATTGCGCTGTCCGTGATCGTCAGCATTCGCCCCTGTTGCTTGCCAATCTTCTCCACCAGGAACCGCGCCAGATCCGGAATATCCTCTTGACGTTCGCGCAGGGGCGGCATGAAGATCGGCATCACATTCAAGCGATAATACAGGTCTTCGCGGAACTGACCGTCTTCTACGGCGGTTTCCAGGTCGCGATTGGTGGCGGCAACAATGCGCACATCGACCCGCAGGGTTTGGCTGCTGCCTACCCGCTCCAATTCCCCTTCCTGTAATACGCGCAGTAGCTTGGCTTGAAAGGTTGGGGAAATATCACCGATTTCATCAAGAAATAGCGTACCGCCATGCGCCTGTTCGAAGCGGCCCTTACGCTGATTAACGGCGCCAGTGAACGCGCCCTTTTCATGCCCGAACAATTCCGATTCCAACAGGTTGTCTGGCAACGCCGCGCAGTTGAGTTTGATTAACGGTCCGCCGGCGCGCGGGGAATTGTAGTGGATAGCACAAGCGATCAATTCCTTGCCAGTGCCCGATTCGCCGCGAATCAGCACGGTGGTGTTCCACTTTGCGACCTGCCGCACCTGCTCGAACGCTCTTTGCATCGGGGGACTATGGCCCACCATGCTGTCAAAACCGTGCTGGCCGCGCACCATGCGCCGCAGGTTGTCACGTTCAGCGGTCAGTACGCCGCGTTCTCTCTCAGTCTCCCACGCTGCGCGCACCCCGTTGGCAATCAGATCAGCAACCATTTCCAGGAAACGGGCGCGTTCCGGCAGCCATTGATCGCAACACGGTGGTTGCGCGGCCAGCACGCCGGAATACCGGTCAGATCCCGCGCGAATGGGAACGCCGATCAGCGGCAATTCGCGATCATAAAGTCTCAGGCGATCCAGAAAACGCGGTTCGTCGCCCAGTCGCGTCAATACGACCTGCTCACCGCGTTCCAGCACCATCCCCAGTACCCCTTCACCGGGCAGGTAGCGAATAGGCTCGCTTTCCCGAGGGTGCTGACCGTGAACCGCGCTGACCAACAGGGCGCCGCTTTCCGGGTCGACCAATGAAATTATGCCGCGCTGCAGTTCGCCGGAATCGTGAAGGATGCGCAAAACCTGATCAAGGGTTTCCCAAGCCGGACTGGCGCTGCGCAAGAACTGACTGACCTGGAACAACGTCGTCAGCTCAATTTCCAGAAGCGCCGATCTTTCCACTCCGTTCTCCGCGATCACTGCGGTCAAACGCCCGACTCATCGTGATGTTCATACTTGATCGGCAGGGTTACCCGCCAGCGACAGCCTGCATTGAAATCCGGATCGAGGCAGATTACTCCATGTTGCTCGTTGACCACTTCCTGGACCATGGCCAAGCCGAGTCCGACATGCGTCGCGGCGCGTTTGGTGGTAAAAAACGGCTCAAAAATGCGCCAATGCAGTTGTGGAGGCACTCCCGGTCCACTATCTTCGAGAATCACGAAAACCGATTGCTCCTCAACGCCCGTCGCGATGCGTAGTTCCCGAGGCTGATGGCGATTACTTTCCATGGCGTCCAGAGCATTGTCGAGCAATTGCTTGAACATGCCGCGCAGGCGACCAATGTGCGCATTGATTGCGGGCAACATGGGGGCGGGCTTCCAATCGATGATCGTACCGCTGGCCAGCAGGCGCTGTTTACACAATTCCAGAACTTCCCGGAGCAGTTGATTGATATTGACCGGCGCCAGCGCTTCCGGAGGCATTTCCGGCACCAGCGTCCGTAATCGCTCCAGCGCAGCCTGGCCTGTCGTAGCGGCTTGATTTAATGCGTGGCGAAGCGCTGGATCGGCTTTTACGCCGCGACGCTCCAATAAATCATGGGCGGCATTGATCAGATTCAAAGGTCCCTGCATCTGGAAGATAGCTGCTTGCAACGCCTCACGCATACTCCGCACCCGTTCCTGCTCGGCCAACAGCGCACGCATGGCATTCATGCCCACCGCTTCCTGCTGGTGTTTCAGTGCGGTGATTTCATTCGCCATCAGTAGCAGATAGGTTTGGCGCACGGGTTTGAAAAAAGTGGCGGCGCTGCTGTCCTGTTCGCGAAACCAGACGCCTGAGCAGGAAAACCAGCGCGGTTGACCGTTGTTGCCGGGGTCAAAGCTGACTTCCTTATCGCGAAAACCCTGTTCCGCATGAGGCCCCCAGGGAAAGGCTTCGCCCAGAGTTTCCCGCAAAGCGCGCAGAAACTCGGCGGCGGGCTCCCGCACCCGCAAGTCGCCCACCAATTTCTTGTATTCGTGATTGTCGAGAATGACCCGCCCGTTTTCATCGAGCAAAGCGATAATCGCGGGCGCGGCGTCGACCATGGACTCGATCAATGCCTTTTGATAGTGCACCTGTTGCTCCAAATGGTGCATGGTG
>JAGRHK010000418.1 GCA_020444985.1 Candidatus Competibacteraceae bacterium | reverse complement strand
CGAACACCGAGATCTACACTCATAACCTACACAACGAGCTTAAGAAAAGGCGGAAAAAGCGGGAGAAAAGATAGATAACGCCGCTGAAGCAGCAGGAGAAAAGATGGATGACGCTGCTGAAGCAACCCAAGAAGCAGCGGAAGAAGCGGGAGAAAAGATGGATGACGCTGCTGAAAGTGTCGGTAATACAGCGAATGAAGCGGTGAAGAATACCGGTGAAGCGATTGAAGCGACTGGTGAAAAGATACAGGAAAAAGCTGAATAGCTTTTGCGCTGCTGATAGTTATTGTTGTCAACCAACAATAATTTTGCAGCTTGGTTACTCTTTAGTTGTTGGATAGCCACTATGTATTTTCCAGGCTTCATCCCCGTGTTGCTGCCGGTATTTGAGAAGGAGGGCAGGGGATGAGGCTATCCATCCGCTTGGGGTGGCCATGCTGCAGCGGTACTACGCGATGAAATCAAGGTCTCTGCCTGACAATCTATAAGCGATTGATATTAATAAAATTTATTCGATGCATGACGATACTTACAAAGATACGTCAATCAATGACGACTGGGCGCCGCAGCCGCCCAGCAAAAGCCAGCGCAAGCGGGAAGCGACCGCGCGACAGACGTTGGGCGAACAATTAGTAAAGCTCACTGCGACGCAGTTGAACCCGATACCGTTGTCGGAGGAATTGCTGGCGGCGGTGCGATTGGCTCAGACGATTTCGCAGCGTGGGGGCCGCAAGCGCCAGATGCAATACATCGGGAAGTTAATGCGCCCACTGGACGATGCGGAAATCGAAGCGAACAACATCGCCTTGCATAACTAACCTTAATATGGTTGCCCATCATTGCCGCGCGCTGGCCCTTCGTTCCGGTCATGGCTTATGTTGTTGGGCAACAGCGCACAGCCCGTCAGCGAGACCGGCGATGGTCTCGCGCATCGCTAATTTTTCCAGCCAGTGGGCCGGAACCCCGGTTTCTCCGTAGTAAGCGCCAGCGATCTGTCCACAAATAGCGGCGGTCGTGTCGGCGTCATCGCCAAGGTTGGCGGCGGTCAAAATAGCGTCCTCAAAATTTTCGGTCGTGGCAAACGCCCACAAAGCCGCTTCGAGACTTTCAACCACATAGCCGGACCCCCAGATTGCCGATACCGGCTTACCGCGCCAATTACCCCGAGCGATAGCGACGATCTTCTCGCTGCCAATAAAGGCGTGGGCCGCGCCGAACAGGATTTGATCCCGGGGCTGACCGTTCAGCGCCTGCGTCAACATCCAGGCAAATAACCGGCAGGCATCGATACATTCAGCAGCGCCGTGCGTGGTGCGCGAGCTTTCAGCCGCATAGCGTTCAACAGCATCGATGTCCCCAGAAAAGAACATCGGGATCGGTGCAAGGCGCATGATGCACCCGTTCCCGGCGCTATAGGGATCCGTCGATCCTGCATAGGGGTTGCCGGTTTGCTCGTAGTGGCGCAGAGCCTTTGCCGTGGCCACGCCGATATCGAAGCAATGGCCGGTGCTACTTAAATCGCCTTGCCGCCACCAGCGCACGTAACGATCCATTTGGTCTTTCGCATCGAATCTCTGACATTCAATCAAGCTGGTCGCCAGACAGAGCGCCATCGAAGTATCATCAGTCCACTGCCCAGGTTGCAGCCTGAAAGGGCCGCCGCCGACCATGTCGGTGATCGGGGTAAAGCTACCGCGCGGCTTAAATTCCAAGGTAACGCCAACCGCATCGCCGGCAGCCAGTCCGAGCAGACTGCCGCGAAATCGGTTCAAGATATCCATCACCTTATTTTCCTTTAATTGCATTGAATTACATTGAATTGCATTGATTAAAGAAAAGCAAAATGCACATGCACGCTCATTATTCTTTATTGCCGAAGCGCGCGTTCATTTGTGTGCTCGTGTCGTGAATGCAAGCGGGCTATAAGCGGCTAATTGGCAGATCGGCGATCAGCATGAAATGCCATGAAATCCTACTCGATATTCTGAATCTGTTCCCGGATCTGTTCGATTAATACCTTGAGTTCAATCGCCGAACGCGTGGTGTCTGCATCTGCAGATTTCGAAGAGAGCGTGTTCGCTTCGCGATTCAATTCCTGCATCAGAAAATCCAGCCGCCGGCCGACTGGTTCCGAACGTTCCAAAACGGCTTCGATCTCATCCAAATGAGTCTCCAACCGATCCAGTTCCTCATCCACATCCAGGCGTTGCGCAACGAGCACCAATTCCTGCTCCAGGCGACCCGGATCGGCTTCGGCCGGAATTTCCGACAGCCGGTTCAGCAGCTTGTCTCGCCAGCGCGCCAACACCTCCGGGCGTCGGGCGCGCACCTGCTTCACCTGCGCGCGCATGGCCATGCAACGTTGCCGGATCAGGTCAGCCGTGCGCTGCCCCTCGCGTTCGCGGGTCGCGACCAGCTCGGCCAGGGCCGCATCCAAACCGGTCAGCAGGGTCAGTTTCATTTCATCGACATTCGGTTCGGCTTCATTGACCGCCCCCGGCCAGCGCAACACATCTACAAGCCGCAATCCGGTGCCGGGTCCCATCAGATGTTCCAGCTCGCCAGCCACTTCCAGCAGGCGCTCG
>JAGRHK010000417.1 GCA_020444985.1 Candidatus Competibacteraceae bacterium | reverse complement strand
GGGGCGCTGATGGTGCTGATGATGATCTGGCGACCGCGCGGTCTGATGCGTCCCCGGCGACGCGCTTTCGAGGTCAAGGGGTTATGCCCGTGACCACCGATCCGATCCATCCGCCGCTTCTGGAAGTCACCGGGCTGACCATGCGCTTTGGCGGCATCCTGGCCCTCAACGACATCAGCTTTGCCGTCAAGCGTCACTCGATCTCTGCGCTGATCGGACCCAATGGCGCAGGTAAGACCACGGTGTTCAATTGCCTGACCGGTTTCTACAAAGCTACGGAAGGCCAGATTGCCCTGCATACCTCGCGTATTACCATTGATTTGATTAATATCCTTGGTCAACCCTTTAAAGCAGGCGACTTTATTAACCCGGCCGTCTTTGCTGATCGGCTGTATTACAAACTGTTCGGCGGCACCCACCGCGTGACGCGGGCCGGGGTGGCGCGTACTTTCCAGAACGTAAGATTATTCAAGGAAATGACGGCGATCGAGAACCTGCTGGTTGCCCAGCATTTACAGCTCAATCGCAACCTGTTGGCGGGTTTATTGCGAACCACGGCTTATCGCCAGTCGGAACGCGATGCCCTGGAGCGCGCTTATGCCTGGCTCCAGGTGTTCGGATTGGCCGAAGACGCAAATCGGTTAGCCGGAGAATTACCTTACGGTCATCAACGCCGGCTGGAAATCGCCCGCGCCATGTGTACCGGTCCCCGGTTGTTGTGTCTCGATGAGCCAGCAGCGGGTTTGAATCCCCGTGAAACGGTGGAACTGAGTGCGTTGATTCGCCAACTGCGCGACGAACACGAAGTCACGATTCTGCTGATTGAACATGACATGAGCCTGGTAATGGATTTATCGGAACATATTGTGGTGCTCGATTATGGCGAGGTCATTGCTGATGGCGATCCACATGCCGTGGCGCATCATCCGGCTGTGCTAGCGGCCTATCTGGGAACCGAAGCGGTGAACGATGATGATAAGTTCTAGCGAGCCGTTATTACAAATTCACGAACTGGATGCTCGCTACGGCCCGATTCAGGCGCTGCGTCAGGTCTCCCTGTCCATTCATTCGGGCGAAATTGTGACCTTGATCGGCGCCAATGGCGCTGGCAAGTCGACCTTGTTGATGAGTCTGTTTAACGATCCGCAACCGGCAGGAGGCTGGATCCGCTACCAGGGTCAGGATATTACCGGCTTGCCGACCCACGAAATTGCCAAGTTGGGCATTGCTCAGGCTCCCGAAGGACGACGGATCTTTGCGGCCATGAGCGTCGAGGAAAACCTGCTGATGGGCGCGATTCCCGTTGGAATCGATCATGCAGATGCCGATCTGATCAAGGTCTTTGAACTGTTCCCTCGCCTGAAGGAACGGCGTAACCAGCGAGCCGGCACGCTTTCCGGGGGCGAACAGCAGATGCTGGCGATTGGCAGGGCGCTGATGAGTCGGCCCCGGTTACTGTTGCTGGATGAACCCAGTCTAGGGTTAGCTCCGCTGATGGTGCAGCGCATTTTCGCTACAATTCGGGAAATTCGCGATAGCGGCGCAACCATCTTTTTGGTGGAGCAGAATGCTCATCACGCCCTGAAACTGGCTCAGCGCGGTTATGTGCTAGTCAATGGCGAAATTCACTTGGCGGGAACGGGTGAGGCGCTGCTGGCTGATCCAGAAGTGAGACGCGCCTATCTGGGCGGACATGGATGATATTTCGTATAGCCCGACAGCCAGGCTCTTGTATTGCCTGGTTCCATACTCTATAGTGAGTCATGCAAGGCCTTCAAGTAGGTTACCTGTTCGTCTGCTGTCAACCCTTTGGTGTTCAGCCCGTCAGTTCCTCTATTTCAGTTCTTGTAATTGAGCATTCGGCTCTATCTTTTTAATCTTTTCGAGATCTAAAGTAATGTCAGTTGGCACGGTCAAATGGTTTAATGAAGCCAAGGGTTTTGGCTTTATTTCCCCTGAAGGGGGCGGCGAGGATTTGTTTGCGCATTTCTCGGCTATTCAGGGACAAGGATTTAAAACACTTAGGGAAAACCAGAAGGTTTCATTCGATGTCACCACTGGACCAAAAGGCAAGCAAGCGGCGAATATCCGTTCTCTTGATTGAACGTCCAGGATTTTAGCGCATCGAAACAGCCCGGCATTGCCGGGCTGTTTCCTTTCATTCGCCGGAAAATGCTATAGCGACCCTTTAGCCTCCCAAGATGGCGAGATGATTTGCTCCGATCGTTTGCGACACACGCCTTCCAGATCTTTAAGAATGTTCTCCATACCGATCAGTTTTTCCAGGATAGCGCGAATATCACGCAACGTAAAAACCACATCGATATCCATTTCCAGGTATTTTTCCCGCTCCTTGCGTCCCGCCTGTTCGATAGCCGCCTGGATACTCTCCGAGTTATCGACTTCTGTCCCTAACAGACGGATAAAAACCCGCAGTTTCTGGCGCTGCTGGTTCAACCATTCATTATATAAATAAAGCATTTCATAGCCGTCTTCGATTGAATAGGCTTTGTAGCGAAATTTCAGCTTGAGATCCTCAAAGGTATTGCGGCGAAGAATCTTGCCGGCTTTCCAATCGTCAATGGTTTGCTGGAAT
>JAGRHK010000416.1 GCA_020444985.1 Candidatus Competibacteraceae bacterium | reverse complement strand
CGATGGCCGAACTATTGAGTACCTCATCGACGGTCAAAACCGCCGCATCGGCAAACGGGTCAACGGCGTACTCGTGCAGGGCTTCCTGTATCAAGGGCTACTGCAACCCGCCGCCGAACTCGACGGCAGCGGCAATGTGGTCAGCCGCTTTGTCTACGCCACCCAAGTCAATGTGCCGGATTATCTGATCAAGAACGGCCAGACCTACCGACTCCTCACCGATCACCTGGGCAGTCTCCGTCTGGTCATCAACACCGCCACGGGCGTCGTGGAACAGCGGCTGGATTACGACGCATATGGGCAGGTGCTCCTGGACACGAACCCCGGTTTCCAACCCTTCGGTTTTGCCGGCGGGCTGTATGACCGCGATACCGGGCTGGTGCGCTTTGGCGCGCGGGATTATGATCCGCGAACGGGACGTTGGACCGCCAAGGATCCCATCCGGTTCGCCGGCGGGGATGCGAATCGTGAAAGCGCAGTTTCCAGAATACTTTAGATGATGAAAAAAGTTACAGTTGAGCGAGAGTTCCGACGTCAGGCGGGACCTCGTAGTATGTACGGTTGTGTAACGATTACAGCTTGCTTCGCAGCCGATTTCTGGGTAAAGAGTGTTGCAGAGTGGCCACCGGATTTTGATAAGGCAAGGTACGAGAAAGCAATATATTGTGGGATTACTGAAGCGCTCAATGAATTTTATTGTGACAATCCTATAGGGAATTTTTGGATATCTGCAGTGAAATTTTCAGAAGATATTGATGCTAACGTACCGATTGCATACCGTGAAGCAGCCAAGCAAGCAGTGTTTGATATAGTGAAGGATTGGCCGCAGCCCAGTAGGCCGAGTTAACGAAGCGTACCCGCTGATTGCTTGGGATGCTTCCAAGGCGGGTTACGGGCTGATGACGCCTTCCCACGCCCTACCGCAGGCTAAGCGAACCCACCTCCTGCGCCGCATTCGCGGTGATCCTGATCGCGGCCTGGCTTTGGGCGCGTTGCACCACCTTATCGGTGGAGGAATAACCGCCGTTTCCATTGTCGCGTGCGCCCTCAATTCAAGCGTTTCAGATCGTCCTTCAGCTTCTGTAATTCCTCCGGTCCCAAACCGCGCAGACGCTCGTCGGGGTCAAGCCGATCGAGGAACGCCTGCCGCTCTTCGGGCGTCAGCCGCTGCAACACGTTCTGATGGGCTTCGCGAATGAACTCGTCCATTGTATAAGCCATGCTCGGTTCCTCCAAAACGTAGATTAAATACAATTCTTGCAACAGTTCCCGCGCGCCGGGATGCCGCCAGGGATCATGCTGCGCGCCATGCCGAATCCGATCCTGCTGGATACTGAACCGTTCCCAGGCGGCGTTGCGTGGGTGACGGTCAAACGTCGAACACGCCCGGCCACGCCGTGGGGATCAGGGTCACCTGGGCCGCTAGTCCCTGTGGAAACCGGGTGGCGACTGCGTACAGTTGGAAGTCCGCTTCTGGTGGCCACGGCACGTCCCGGCTCAGGAGTTTCCGGTCATTGACATCATGCCCGATCAATGAAGAGCATGGCATTGACGAGCGTCGTCTAGCGTGTTCGATCCACGAATAGGTCCGGATTGCTATATCATTTCGCATCCCCTTCTGACCCAGGAGAGTGTTCGTGATGCACCATTTTCGTGGAAGCCCCGCGCTGTCGCCGTTCCGTTTGGAGAAATTGTTAGCCGCCTTGCGTCTGCGGGTTCCTGTCATCACCCGTGTTTATGCCGAATTTGTCCATTTTATAGACGGTTCGTTGACCATGCCGGATCGTGAGGTGTTAGATCGGTTGCTGGACTATGGCCCCAGGAAGTTTGCGTCACAACAACTGGCTCCAATTGGTCAGAACAGGGTTGAAAAGTACGAGATTCCCACCGGCGCGCCGCTGTTCCTGGTCGTTCCCCGGCCTGGAACCATCTCCCCCTGGTCGTCAAAGGCTACCGATATCGCGCATAACTGCGGCTTGCATCGGGTGCGCCGCATTGAACGCGGCATTGCCTATTACCTGGAATTTGAACGGTCGCTCAGCGATCATGAATTAGCGGCGCTGAAACCCGTGTTGCATGACCGGATGACGGAAACCGTGCTGGATGCCAACGACGATCCGGCGATCCTGTTCCGCCAGGCGCAACCGGCCCCTCTGGCCACAGTGGAGGTTCTCGACGACGGGCGAGCGGCTTTGGAGAGCGCCAACCGCGCATTGGGCCTGGCCTTGTCGGACGACGAAATCGACTACCTGCTGGACAGCTTCCTGCATCTGGAGCGCAATCCGACGGATGTCGAACTGATGATGTTCGCCCAGGCCAATTCCGAACACTGCCGGCACAAGATCTTCAATGCCGACTGGATCATCGACGGCCAGCCTCAGGATTATTCCCTGTTCGCCATGATCCGTCATACCCATGAACGCCATCCTGCCGATGTATTGTCCGCCTACAGCGACAACGCCGCGGTCATGACGGGCTTCCCGGCCGGACGTTTCTTCCCCGATCCTGACGACGGTCAATACCATTATCATGCGGAAGATCTGCAAATCCTGATGAAGGTGGAAACCCATAATCACCCGACAGCGATTTCCCCCTTTGCC
>JAGRHK010000415.1 GCA_020444985.1 Candidatus Competibacteraceae bacterium | reverse complement strand
CTTTATCGGAACAGCGGCAAGCCAGATCTGGCGAGCCGCGAATATCGCATCCTGTTGCATCAACTGGAGAAGCCGGCCCGGATCGCCGAAACCGCCAGTTTGCTGCCCTTGGCCGTTTCGATTCAGGATCTGCGCTTCCTGTGCGAGACGCAATTATCCCGCTTGGGTCAAACGCCTGGCTGAGACGCCGAGGTCCACCCATGGCGCTGGATGTCAAAAAGTTCCTGGGTCGCTTTATTGACGAGGCCCATGATCATATTGCTCGTCTGGAAGACGGATTGATCGCGCTAGAAAAGGGTTCAATGGACCGTGAAGCCATCAACGCCCTGTTTCGCTCCGCCCACACCATCAAGGGTTCCTCGCGGATGCTGAAACTGACCGCGATCACGGAAACCGCACATCGACTGGAGGAGGTGTTGGGGGCGCTGCGCGCAGGCAAGATCAGCCCGACTCCAGAACTGGGCAGCCTGCTGATGCGCGCGGTGGACGCCATCCACACGCTGGTAGCGCAGGTCGAAACCACCGGTAGCGAATTACCGCCGCTGGATCAGGAGTTGAGCGACGCCCTGATGCGAGCCGCTACCGGTGACGCGATGAACGACTTTTCCGTTTCTCCAGCTTTTTCCACAACCCTGCGCTCCTCTCCCCCGCTCGCGGAAGCGGGGTTAGGGACGAAGATGGAAGCTGTAGAGACACGCCTCCCCGACACCTTGCGGGTGCGGTTGGACAAGCTGGATGATCTGGTCAAACTAATGAGTGAAGTTGTTTCCCATCAAGTAAAGTGGCGTCAGCGATTGCTGGAAATTCGGGCGCTGGACCAGACGGCTCAAGGTTTATTAGCAACCTGCGGCGCCTGTCCTTCGGCAGAATGGGTCGAACAGACCCAGGCCCTGCGCCGCTTTACTCTGGACTTGCGAGACAACGTTCAGGAACAGGAACGACTCGCCCAGGAACTGAGCGACCAAGCCCTGGTCCTGCGCATGTTGCCGCTGAGCCAAGTCCTCGATCCCACGGCGCGAATGGCGCGGGAACTGGCCCGCTCCCTCGGCAAGGAGGTGCGTTGCGAAGTCAGCGGCAGCGAAATCGAACTGGATCGGGAAATCATTGATCGTTTGAGCGATGTGTTGACACACCTCACACGCAACGCGATTGACCACGGCATCGAATCTCCAGAGGAACGCCAGGCCACAGGTAAGCCGCCGATCAGCCGGATCCGCTTCGCCGCCCGCCAGGAAGGCGCAGGCGTGATCATCGAAGTGGCTGATGACGGCCGGGGACTGGATCGTGAGAAAATTCTGGCCAAAGCGGCGCACTCGATTGGTCCGCAGCGCGGCGCGGAGTGGACCGACGATCAAGTAGCGGCATTGATCTTTCAGCCGGGGTTAAGCACCAGCGCACTAATAACCGATCTTTCTGGGCGCGGGGTCGGGATGGATGTGGTCAAACGAACGATTGTCGACGACCTGCATGGCGCAATTTCGATCGCCAATCGCCCCGGCGAAGGCATTACTTTCACGTTGAAGCTGCCGCTCTCCCTGGTAGTAATGCGGGTTTTGCTGTTCCAGGCGTCCGGTCAAACCTTTGGATTAACGGCACATCATGTTGTTGAACTGATCCGCGCACCGGAGGCGGAGACGATTTCGGTCGCTGGGCATCCAGCTGTCGTGCGGCACAATGAATTTGTGCCACTGATCCCGTTGGCGGAACTGCTGGAATCGCCGAATGCGGCGCATGGCCAACCGGCGCCTGAAGCGCATGACGACGGTCTTCTGGTGGTGGTGATTGGCGTGCATCAGGCCAAGCTGGGCCTGGTGATCGACCACCTGCTCGATGAGCGGGATATGGTGATTAAACCCCTGCCAGAACACCTGCGCGGCTCCGGCCTGGTCAGCGGCATGATCGTGACCGGCGCCAATGAACTGGTCAGCGTGTTGCAGGCGCAGTCGCTGCCGGAAGCCGCCCGTCGCCTCCGCAACGAGGCCATGCGGCGCAGCATGCTTCAGGATGGCAAATCTTCCCCGCAAGTTCGGAATTATCATATCCTGGTCGTGGACGATTCGCTGAATACCCGAGAGATTGAAAAAGAAGTGCTGGAAGCCTACGGTTATCAGGTGACCTTGGCTGAAGATGGCTTGGACGGATGGCAAAAAGCGATGAGCAATCGGTTTGACGCCGTGCTGACCGATGTTGAGATGCCTGGCCTGGATGGGTTCTCGTTGACCGCCAGGTTGCGTGAAAATGAAAAGTATCATACTACGCCAATTGTTATCATCACGTCTCGGGAGAAGGAAGAAGACAAGCGGCGCGGGATTCAGGTCGGAGCCGACGCCTACATTGTAAAAGGTGATTTCGATCAGTCTAATCTGGTGGGAACTCTGCGTAACCTGCTGGGATAAGTCCCGGCCCAGTGAACAGTGAACAGTGAACAGTGAAACCGGATCAAAACCATGCGTATTCTGGTAGTCGATGATGATCCCCTGTCCGGAGAAATGATCGCGGCCATCCTTGAGGATAGTGGGCATGCGTGTTTACAGGTCGAAAACGGCGTCGAGGCTTTGGAGAAGCTGGCCCAAGCGCCAGACATCGAGCTGGTAATTTCCGATC
>JAGRHK010000414.1 GCA_020444985.1 Candidatus Competibacteraceae bacterium | reverse complement strand
GTCCCTGCCCAAGCAGTTGCCAAAAACGTATGTTCCCTGGTTACTGGCCCTGGCGATTATTGCCGCCGCCATCTGGCCCTTCACGGCTTCCCGAGGTTCGGTGGATATTGCCACGTTGGCGCTGATCTACGTCATGCTCGGCTTGGGCCTGAATGTCGTCGTGGGTTTTGCTGGGCTGCTGGATTTAGGCTACGTCGCTTTCTATGCCGTTGGCGCTTACGGCTACGCGCTGCTGTCGACGCATTTTGGCCTGTCGTTCTGGGAATGCCTGCCGCTGTGCGTGATCATGGCGGCGATGACCGGTTGCTTGCTGGGCTTCCCGGTCTTGCGCTTGCGCGGCGATTACCTGGCCATCGTCACTCTGGGGTTTGGCGAGATTATCCGCCTGTTGCTGAATAACCTGGACGCGCTGACCGGTGGTCCCGACGGGATCGGCAATATTCCTAAACCGACGCTGTTCGGTCTGGAGTTCGCCCGCCGATCCAGCACCGAGGGTGGAACGACTTTTCATGACTTTTTCGGCTTGAACTACAGTGGCGCTGACACCGTGATCTTTCTTTACCTGGTGGCGCTGGTCATGACGCTGTTCATTCTGTATGTCATCAACCGACTGATCCGAATGCCAGTAGGGCGGGCCTGGGAAGCCTTGCGGGAGGATGAAATCGCCTGCCGTTCGCTGGGCCTGAATCCGACGACCATTAAACTGTCCGCCTTCGGTTTCGGCGCATCGACCGCCGGTTTCGCCGGGGCGTTCTTCGCCGCCCGGCAGGGATTCATTAACCCGGAATCCTTTACTTTCATCGAATCGGCCATCGTCCTGGCGATTGTCGTCCTGGGCGGCATGGGTTCCCAGATCGGCGTGATTCTCGCCGCTATTGCCTTAACAGCGTTGCCGGAAATCGCTCGGCAGTTTGCCGAGTACCGCATGTTGATTTTTGGTCTGGTGCTGGTGCTGATGATGATCTGGCGACCTCAAGGTTTGTTACCGGCGACCCGTCCTCGGCTGGAATTGCCGGTGCGTGAGGAGAAAGCCCCATGAGCACGCTCGCCTCTCACGCCGCTCCCGCTACGGCGGTGGATCGCCCCCTGCTGCAAGTGCATGGTTTGAGTATGCGTTTTGGGGGATTGCTTGCTGTGGACAAGGTACATTTCGATGTGCATCCTCGCCAGATCTTTGCGGTCATCGGTCCCAATGGCGCAGGCAAGACGACGGTTTTCAACTGCATCGGCGGCTTTTACCGCCCCACGGCTGGAACCGTGTTGCTCGACGGCCACGCCATCCAGAGCCTGCCCAGCCATCGTATCGCCCGGCGGGGACTGGTGCGCACCTTTCAAAACGTGCGCTTGTTCAAAAATATGACTGCGGTTGAGAATCTGCTCATTTCCCAGCACACGCAATTGGAAACCGGTTTTCTGCAGGGCTTGTTTAAAACTCCTAAATATCGGCGCGCCGAGGCGGAAGCGCTGGAGCGGGCGACATTCTGGCTGGAAAAGGTGGGTCTTCTGGCGGTCGCCAATCGCGAAGCGGGTAATCTGGCTTATGGACAGCAGCGGCGGCTGGAAATTGCTCGGTGCATGATCACTCGACCCAAATTGTTGATGCTGGACGAGCCAGCAGCGGGCCTGAACCCGCAGGAAACGCGCGACCTGGATCGGCTGATCAACGAATTGCGCGCCGAACATGATGTGGCGGTGCTGCTGATCGAACACGATATGGGCTTGGTGATGGGCGTTTCTGACCAGATTCTGGTCATGGAATACGGTCGCCCGATTGCTACCGGCGTTCCTGAGCAAATCCGCACCGATCCCCGGGTGATCAAGGCGTATCTGGGGGAAGAGTGAAGACGCTGTGCTTACCAGAAGTGCGTATGCAGGATGATCGATCACCAGCGTCAACCGGCGTTAAGAACGTCAGTTGACTACAATCTTGCAGTATCCAATGAAGTCCCTGACTGGAATGATATACGAAACTGTAGAATTACTTGTTAGGAGTATCGGAATTCATATATGGATGCTACGGTATCTGGCGGGTGATTTGCTTGATCTGCGCGGCGACTATGATTTCATCACCTGGTTCCTGCCCTTTCTTCACGCCGCGCCATTGCGGGACTGGGGCTTGCCCAACCGATTTCTGATGCCGCGTCGCTTGCTGGATCACGCTTGGACCTTGTTAGCGCCAGAAGGAAGCCTTTTGGTGATTAATCAGGGCGAAGGCGAAGCCGAACGGCAAGCCAACCTGTTTCACCAAGCTGGAATTGCGGCCCGCGCTCTTGGGCGCATCGAGAGTCCGCTATCGCCGTTCCAGCGCCCGCGCTATGGTTTCATGGCGCGTCGCTCAGAAAGCAAGCAGCCAGGACAACCAGCAACGCCATGATCCTGCGAGAACCGAACGCTCACAGGAGCGCAATAGCGGTTGAACAACAGGATCAAATCACCCTGGAAAATCGTTGCTGCTTTTGTTCCCGCAGATAGCGGTCGAACGTCATGCAGATGTTGCGAATCAGCAGCCGGCCCGGTGGCAGCACCTGAATTCCCGTCGTGAACAACGTCAGCAGGCCATCCTCTTCCATCTCCGCCAGTTCCGCTAGTTCCACCGCGAAGTAATC
>JAGRHK010000413.1 GCA_020444985.1 Candidatus Competibacteraceae bacterium | reverse complement strand
CGGGGATTCTGGCGATCGCCAGCGAATATTGCTCAGGACGGGTCGTCTCGATGCTGGAGGGCGGATACAATTTGCAAGCGCTGGCCGCCAGCGCGGCTGCACATGTCAAAGCATTAATCGCTGGGCCGTCAACCGCTTAACCGTCAGGCTCAAAGCCACTCCGGCGCTTGGCGTCCCCTCCCTGCGCCAGGAGGGTAAAGCCGCTTGCCGATCTTACGATCTTATGATCTTACGGCAGTAATACCGTCGAACCGGTCGTCTTGCGCGCCTCCAAATCGCGGTGCGCCTGGGCGGTTTCAGCCAGCGGATAGGTTTGCCGCACTTCAATTTTGACCGCGCCAATGGCGACCACCTCGAATAACTCAGCCGCAGTCGCCACCAGATCCTCGCGCTTGGCGATGTAAGTCATCAAGGTCGGTCGCGTCAGGAACAGCGAACCCTTGGCGGCCAGCATCCCCGGTTCGAACGGCGGCACGGGGCCGGAGGCATTGCCAAAGCTGACCATCATCCCCAGGGGCCGCAGGCAATCCAGCGACCCCGTAAAGGTCTCTTGGCCAACCGAGTCATAGACGACTGCAACGCCTTGTCCGTTGGTGATTTCGCGCACCCGGTCCACAAAGTTCTCGCGGCTGTAAACGATGGTGTGATGGCAACCATGGGCGCGGGCGATTTCCGCCTTCTCGTCACTCCCAACCGTGCCGATCACCAAGGCGCCCAGTTGCCGCGCCCATTGGCTAGCGATCAAACCGACACCGCCCGCAGCGGCATGCAACAAAATCGCGTCGCCGGGTTGCACCCGATAGGTGCGCCGCAGTAAATACTGAGCGGTCATGCCTTGCAGCATCATGGCGGCGGCGGTCTGATCATCAATGGTCTCCGGCAACGCCACCACCCGATCCGCAGGAATCAGCCGGACTTCCGCATAGGCGCCCACCGGGGGGCTAGCGTAAGCGACCCGGTCGCCGACTTGGAATTCTGTCACGCCCGCGCCGACCGCCTCCACGCGCCCCGCACCTTCCATGCCCCACGTCCAGGGTAAGGATGGCAGCGGATAGAGACCGTTGCGGTGATAAACATCGATGTAGTTCAAACCAATGGCGGCATGACGGATGCGCAATTGACCAGGGCCAGGCTCACTGACAGGTACATCTTCCCAGCGCAGGACTTCTGGACCGCCATATTCATGAATGCGAATTGCTTTGGACATGGAGCATCTCCTCAAAGCTGTAGTGAAAAAACCAGGATCTAAAGCCATCCTATGGAAAGTCTAGCGGAACGCGGCGCTTTTACCCGAGCCAGCGCCGGGCGTTGCGAAACATGCGCAACCAGGGGCCATCCTCGCCCCAGCCATCGGGATGCCAGGAATATTGGACGGTGCGGAACAAGCGCTCCGGATGCGGCATCATGATCGTAAACCGCCCATCACGACTGCATAATCCGGTAATCCCGCTCGGCGAACCGTTCGGATTGGCGGGATAGCGTTCAGTGGGCAAGCCGGCATGGCTGACAAACCGTAAAGTAACTAGATTCGCCGTCAACGCCGCTTCCTGATCGCCGGGATCGCGAAACTCTGCGCGACCTTCGCCATGCGCGACCGCGATCGGCAAGCGCGAACCGGCCATCCCTTGCAGGAACAGCGACGGCGAGGGTAGAACTTCCACCAGACTCAAACGCGCTTCGAACTGCTCGACCCGGTTGCGGACAAAACGCGGCCAGTGCTCCGTTCCAGCGATCAGCTCATGCAGATTGGAAAGCATTTGGCAACCGTTGCAGACGCCGAGTCCAAAGCTATCCGAGCGAGAAAAGAATGCTGCGAACTCGTCCTGGGCGCGCGTGTTGAACAGGATCGACTTGGCCCAACCTTCTCCGGCGCCTAGAACGTCGCCGTAGGAAAATCCCCCGCAGGCAACGATGCCCTGGAAATCGGCCAACGTCGCCCGTCCCGCCATGAAATCGCTCGTATGGACATCCACCGCCGCGAAACCGGCTCGGTCGAAAGCCGCCGCCATTTCCACTTGGCCGTTGACGCCTTGTTCGCGCAGCACAGCGATGCGCGGACGTTCGCCATTGGCGATATACGGTGCGGCGACATCTGCCGCCGGATCGAACGTCAAGCGAACCTGCAATCCCGGATCATCAGGATCGCCGGCGCTGGCAAAGGCTTCATAGGCACAGTCAGGATCATCGCGCAACGCCTGCATCCGATAACTGGTTGCCGACCATAAATGACGCAGTTCAACCCGGTCAGCCGCAAACGCCACTTCGCCCGCATGACACAGAATCAGCCGGTCATGCGGATTAAGCGTACCGATCAGATGGCTGCATTCGCCCAGACCCGCGGCCGCCAAGCGCGCGAATACGGTCGAACGCTCGGCGGTGCGCACCTGCAACACCGCGCCCAGTTCCTCGGTAAACAGCGCTGGCAACAGCTCCTCGCCCAGATCATCCAGCAACACCGTGACCCCGCAACCGCCGGCGAACATCATTTCCGCCAGCGTTGCCAGCAAACCGCCGTCCGAACGATCATGGTAGGCGAGTAAGCGACCGGCGGCGTTGAGTTCCTGAATAACGCTGAAAAAAGCCTTCAGCTTTTCGGGCGCATCCACATCTGG
>JAGRHK010000412.1 GCA_020444985.1 Candidatus Competibacteraceae bacterium | reverse complement strand
GTGATCCCTGGCGGCAAGATGGGTTTTGCGATGGAGCTGATCCTCCAGCCCTTGATTGAGCAATTGATCCGCCGGGAATATTGAGTGGTTACCGCAGCGCCATCACGCCGCTGCCAGCGCGCCGCCACAACTACTGCCCTGCCCGGCCGTGCAGCCATAACAATGATCGGCAACGCGCACCTGGGCGCCCGTTAAATCCCGCTCCAGCAGGTCCATCAGCGTCGTATGCTCCGCACGGCCAGCGCCCAGCGGTAATTTGAGCATCTGGTTGAAATCGCAGTCGTAGACATAGCCTCGCCAATCGACGGAGAGCAAACTCCGGCACATCACCGCCGCCAGATTCTCATCCCGATGGGCCGATTTGAGCAGAGCCATATAGGGCTTGAATTGCCCTTTGGACAGAAGCTGGCTGCCAAAGCGTTGAATCGGCATGTTGGCCAGCGCCAACAGATGATTGAACACAATGCCATAGCGCATCGTCAATTCCTGGCGGTAGGCGGCTTCCAGGCCAGTCTGATCCGGCGGCAGAATCGGGCCGAGGGGGTTATAGACCAGATTCAACGTCAGTCCGCTGTCAGGTTGGCCATAGCCCTGATCATTGAGTTGCCGCAGGCCTGCCAGGCTGGACTGGAACACTCCCTGACCACGCTGCTGATTCACATTCTCCTCCAGATAGCAGGGCAGCGAAGCGGTGATTTCTACTTGGTGCGTCGCCAGAAACGTCGCCAAATCCTCCTGACCCGCTTCATTAAGGATGCTCAGATTGCAACGGTCGATGACGCGCAGCCCCTGTTGACGGGCGCGGGCGACCAGCCGGCGGAAATGCGGATTCAGCTCGGGAGCGCCACCGGTTAAATCTAGCGTAGCAACATCCTGCGCGGCGGCGTAGCGCAACAACAACTCCATCGTATTCCAATGCATTTCCTCAGTCCGCTGAGGACCGGCCGCGACATGGCAATGTACGCAGGACTGATTGCAACGATAACCCAAATTCGCTTGCAGGGTCTCGATACGGGCGCGGTAGATTGTCGGAAAATCGGTTTTCACCAGGAAGGGCAATGTGTCTCGCATCAGTTAAACCTTTTAATGACGCCGCCAAGCATGAAAGCGTTCCACCCAAGCCAGCAGTTTTTCTGGAGCATGGGCCTTTTTCCAGACTCCGGCGACATATTTATTGGCTTCCGCCAAGGTGGGATAAATGTGAATCGTCCCCAAAATCTGGTTGAGACCGATGCCGTGGCGCATGGCCAGCACGTATTCCGCGAGCAGATCGCCCGCGTGTTCGCCCACAATCGTGACGCCAAGAATGCGATCCTTGCCAGGGACGGTCAACACCTTGATAAAACCGTGCGCTTCGCCATCGGCAATGGCGCGATCCAGATCATCGATGCCATAGACCGAAACTTCATAAGGCACATTCCGTTCCTGCGCTTCCTGTTCGTTCAACCCGACCCGGGCCACCTCGGGATCGACGAAGGTCGCCCAGGGGATAACTGAATAATCCGCGCGAAACTTCCTGAACGGATCAAACAGCGCGTTCACCGACGCATACCACGCTTGATGAGCGGCGGTATGCGTGAATTGATAAGGTCCCGCAACGTCGCCGGCGGCATAAATATTGGGATAGCGCGTTTGCAGATACGCATTGGTTGCAATCGTGCGCGTTGCTGGAATCCCCAATGCCTCCAACCCGTAGCCTTGGGTATTCGCCACCCGTCCGAGCGCAACCAGCACCGCATCAAAGGGAATGCGCACGGTTTGCCCTTGATGATCGGCAATGAGCATCTTTTCGCCATTCTCGACCAGAAATTGCCGAGCTTCGTGATTGACGAGCGTCTGGATGCCTTCCTGCCGAAAACGTTGCGTGACCTGTTCGGATACCTCAGGATCTTCCCGCAGCAGAATGCGCGGCGCCATTTCGACTTGAGTGACCTGCGCGCCCAAGCGGGCAAACGTTTGGGCCAACTCCGAACCGATGGGTCCGCCGCCCAGCACCACCAGCCGCTTCGGCAACTCCCGTAAATTCCAGACGGTGTCCGAGGTCAAATACCCCACTTCTTCCAATCCCGGGATCGGCGGGACGAAGGGTCGGGCGCCGGCGGCGATCACGATGCTGCGCGTCGTCAGCGTTTGCGTTCCCTCGGCGGTGGCGACCTCCACCGTCCAGGGCGAGGTGATTTTGGCGGTTCCCTCCACTACCTCCACGCCCAAACTGGTATAGCGTTCCACCGAATCATGGGGCGCAACGTCCTGGATCACCCGCTGGACCCGTTCCATCACTTCGGCGAAATCAAAGTCAGCAGACGCCTGGCGGATACCAAATTCCGGGGAACGTTGGATATGAGAGAGCAGTTTTGCCGAACGGATGAGCGCCTTGGACGGAACGCAGCCGGTGTTCAGGCAATCGCCGCCCATCCGGTGTTTTTCGATCAGCGTGACCTTGGCCTTAACAGCGGCGGCAATATACGCGGTCACCAGTCCGGCGCTGCCCGCGCCAATGACGACCAGATTCCGGTCGAAGTGCGCCGGTCGGGGCCACTTGGCATAAATGCGGCGCGCTTTCACCAGGGCGATGATTTTTTTAGCGATCAACGGAAAGATACCTAGCAACGCGA
>JAGRHK010000411.1 GCA_020444985.1 Candidatus Competibacteraceae bacterium | reverse complement strand
ATCGGGATCCAGCGGCGGTTCTGGCAAATCCTCGCCCCAGTCCGGGCGTGGCGCGTAAAGCGCGTCAACCGTGCGCAATTGTTGACGCACTCCCTCATAATGGCGTTTGATCAATGCACAAAGCGTGATGATCAGGCCGGTGATACGGACCGTCAGCCAGCCGCCTTCCGTGAATTTTTCCACGACCGTTACGATCAGAATGCCCCCCGTGACGGTGAAGCCCAGCAACGATAGCATCAACCGGGATTTGTAGTGTTTCTCATCGTAGCGATTCCTCCACCAATGCTTGCACAGACCCAACAACGACAGCGAAAAGGTTATGAACACATTGATGCTGTACAACACGACCAGCACCGAAACATCACCGTCGGTCCACGCCAGGATGCCGAGCGCCCCCAACCCCATCAACAGGATGCCATTCTGTGTCACCAGTCGTCCGGATAGATTACGAAACTGGCGCGGTATCCAGGAATCCACCGCCATATAGGCCAACACGCGCGGCCCGCCGACAAAACCGATATTCGCCGCGATAAACAGCAGCCCGGCCTCCAGTAGCATCACGATTGCCAACAAGCTGTAGCCCAAAACCGGATCAAGCCGCCAACTATCGATAATAGAACCGAAAGTCACTGCATTCAGGGTCTGGTGCGGAATATATTGGGCGTTCCAAAGCAGATAAAGCAGGATAACTCCACCAGCAGTGAAACTGAGCGCAATCGCCATGTAGAGCATGGTATAGCGGCCCGTAATCACACGCGGTTCCCGTAATAGTTGCACATTATTGGAAACCGCCTCCAGGCCCGTGTAGGTGCCGCCGCCTAATGAATAAGCTTTAAGAAATAACGAAGCCGCAAATATCCAGCCCATCTGCTGTGTGAGCTGCTGAGTCTCAGCGAGAGTGTCCGGAATCAACGCTGGCAATCCCTCAGCATGGGCAATGATGCCATAAATGATCAATCCGGCATGCGTCAGGATGAAACCAATAAAAATGGGCAACAGAACTTGAAGCGACTCTTTCACGCTACGCAGGTTAATCATGATCAAACCAATGCCCAAAGCCATTTCGGTAATCAATTTATAGGATTGCGCGCTAATGGGCAGCAGGCTGAACAAGGCGTCAACGCCCGCCGCGATTGAGATGGCAATGGTTAGCACATAATCCACCAGGAGCGCTGAACCAGAGATCAGCCCGGCTCGGGAACCGAGTAGTTGCGTGGCGACTTTGTAACCGCCGCCGCCAGAGGGAAACAACTCAATGACCTGGTTATAGGCCAGGGCAATAATGAACACCGTTAGAAATGTAGCGACTGCCAGGTAGAGGCCAAGGTGCGTGTAGCGACCCAACGCCAGAAATGCCTCTTGCGGACCGTAGCAGGCTGAGGATAAACCATCGGCGCCCAGGCTAACCCAGGCGAGAAAAGCCACTAAAGTGATGTTGTAGCGCTTATCGGGAGCATCAACAACATCAGTATGAAGGGGGTTTTGCGGCTTACCAATAACCACCTCCTTGACTTTGTTAGCGAGCGGCATACAGGGTTCTCATTGCGGTTTTAATCATGCCGGGTTGCACTTGACTGCATTCTCAGCGATTAGCGCCGCTTGGGTTGACTGGCTATCCAACAAGGATGGACGTTTAAAGGAAAAGCGTTTTTGCGTAGTTGATTCGATTATATATAAGCACATGAAAAATAAAACAACCATCTCATGCAATCATGATGGCTGTTTTATTGATGGCTGGGCGAGGCGGAGAAGGAAAGCGGGTAGCCTGTTCGATCAGCAAGACACGACCTGATAAACACCTTCAGTATAAGCCGCTACGGTATCCCAATTGAACTGTTCCTCCACAGCCTGACGGCCATTAGCCCCAAGCACTCGGCAATGCTCGTGATCGGCCAGTAGCGAGCCAATGCCATGCGCCAAGCCACTCGGATTGGCGTCAACCAGGAAGCCGTTGACATCATGCCAAATAAACTCACGAGGCCCGCCGGCCGTGGTGGCAACCACCGGTTTACCTGCCGCCCACGCTTCCAACACGACAATGCCAAAGGGTTCATTGCGACTAGGCACCGCTAGAATATCGCAAGCGCGCATCAGATCAATATACTGCCAACGCGGAATGTGCCCCAGGAAAATAATCGCGCCGGCGGCATCGACTTCATACGCTCGGCGCATCACAGCCTCCTTTTCGGGACCTTCGCCAGAGATGACAAAACGCGCTTCCGGATACGCAGCCAAAATCATGGGCACGGCTTCAACCAGCATATCCATACCCTTTTGCAGGGTCATCCGGCCTGGCGTGAAAATGGTGGGCGCCATGGGCGCGATGCCGTAGCGGCCTTTGATTTCGGCGGGATCAAGGAACCCATTGAACGCTTGATAGCTGACCCCATTAGGCACAACATGGATTTTTTCCTGTGGGATAAGATAGATACGGCGCAGCTCCTCTGCAAGAAAATGACTGACGGCGATAACCACCGAGGCATTGTGGCAACCTGCTGCCTCAGCATCGCGAACCCAACGCGCGAAGCCATCAAAGAAAACATTTCCATCGCGACCATATTCTGTGGAATGCATGGTCAACACACCGGGGGTGCCGAAGCCATCCATGATATATTTCATGGCATTAG
>JAGRHK010000410.1 GCA_020444985.1 Candidatus Competibacteraceae bacterium | reverse complement strand
CTCCTGGTGGGTTGTGGGAAAATACATGCTGCAAACCAGCCTGCTCTGCCTGGCTCGGATCGGCTACAATCATCTGCCGCTCGCGGCCGACGACTGATATTCCCGATGATCACTTACCAACTCACCTCAATGGCGATCGGGGTCAGCCTGGCCGCCATCATTCTGTTCCTGGTGCGCCGCGATCATCTGCACGGTCCCTATGCGATCTGGTGGATCGGCGCCGCCGCAACGGTGGGCATACTCGGCTTTTTCCCCCGTTTCTTCGATTATCTGGCCGTCTATCTCGGCGTCCGTTATCCGCCAATTCTGGCCATCGTACTTGGCTTGGGGCTGTTACTGGTCAAGATTCTCACCATGGATCTGGAGCGTTCCCGGCAAGAGCGGCTCATCCGCCGGTTGGCGCAACGCTTGGCCATGCTGGAAGCCCAGGAGCCGCTTAGCCTGCCTGATGTTGTTAAAAAATCATCCTCCGCTCCCTCCCGTGACCCACAGGCAGAGTGAGAGTATGCGCGTTCTGCATATTGGGAAGTATTACCCGCCTTTTGCCGGCGGCATCGAACACTTTCTGGCGGACCTGTTGCCGGCGCTGCAGCGACAAGGCATTCAGGCTGCGGCGCTGGTTCACGACGAACAACCGCGCCGAGGCGGGCAGGCTCCCCGCCCTGACGATCCTCTGCCGATCTACCGCGCGCCTTGTCATGGGCGATTGCTTTATGCGCCCATCAGCCCCGCGTTTCCATTCTGGCTGCGCCGGGCACTGCGGGAATTCCAACCGGACCTGCTGCATCTGCATCTGCCCAATACCTCGGCTTTCTGGGCGTTAATGGTGCCTGCTGCCCGCCGTTTACCCTGGGTCATTCATTGGCATGCCGATGTCGTAGCTTCCAGCATCGACCGGCGCCTGGCCCTGGCCTATCGCCTGTACCGACCCTTTGAACAGCGCCTGCTCGCCGCCAGCCAAGCGATCATCGCGACTTCTCCGCCCTACCTCGAAGCCAGCGCGGCGCTGGCTCCGTGGCGCACGCGTTGCCACAGCATTCCCCTGGGCCTCGACCCGGCGCGCATTCCTGAACCGGATGCAGCCGCACGCCAGCGGGCGGAAACTTTGTGGGGCGATGCCCCATTCCGCATCCTGGCCATCGGTCGTCTGACTTACTATAAAGGCCATGACATTCTGATTCAGGCCGCCGCTGACTTGCCAACAACCCAGGTTCTGATCGTTGGGGCTGGCGAACAGCGCGACCGGCTCGCCAGGCAAATTCAAGCGCTGCATCTTGACGAACGGGTCCGCCTGTCCGGCTTCCAGCCTGAGGCTGATCTGAACGCGCTGCTAGCCCGTTGCGATGTGGTATGCCTGCCGTCGCTGGAACGTACGGAAGCGTTTGGATTAGTGCTATTGGAGGCCATGCGGTTTGCCAAGCCGGTGGTCGTCAGCGACATCCCGGGTTCTGGCGTGGGTTGGGTCGTGGACGCGGCAGGACATGGCTTGAAGGTTGCCGTTGGCGATCGTCAAGGGCTGGCGGCGGCGCTGCGGGTCTTGCAAAACAATCCGACGCAGCGCACGGAACGGGGACAGGCAGGCGTATTGGCTTTGCAAGAACAGTTTGGCATTGAGCCGGTTGCCCGCGCCGTCAGCGGCTTGTATCAGCGCCTATTGGCAAAATGACGACTTCTTTTGGCGCAACCCACACGGTCATCGCCCAGAAGAGCACGGCGGGCGCGAAATGCAGAAACACGCGATTAATGCTGGTGTACTGCCGGGCCCAATGATGGGCGTCCGTGAAAAAAAACAAGACAAACAGCACCAGCAGTCCAGAAATGACCAGCACAGTTCCGACCAGGCGCGATGGCTCGACCCGAATGCTCGGCGCGCTCATCAGCAGGGTGATCAACACCAGATAGCCTAATAGATGCCAGTTGCCCAGCACGAGCATGTTACGCGCAACCGCTCCCCAGACATCGTGGTAATGCAATTCGAACCGGCCCAATAACGGCAACTGCATCACATCGGGCGTCACTTGGATTTCGCCCAAGCTGGGAATGCGCATCGTAAACCCGTCCGCCATCCACCCGCCGATCAACGACACGATCAATCCGCCGGCCAGCCAGGGCCAATAGCGGCGCGGCGTCCATACCCAGATCGCCGCTGGAAGCAGCAGCAGCGCCCAAACCAATCCTTCGCGCTTGATCCAGGGACAAGCCAGGGCCAGGAGCAGCGCCAGTAATCCCTGCCACCGGTCGCGGGTTCGCGCCCATTGCAAGAATGCGCAACTTGCCAGTCCAAACGTTGCCGCCAACCAGATATCGGCATAGCCGGCCAAGGCGACATGAGTGTCCAGCATCGGCAGCGATAGCAGTAACCCGACAAAGATCAGCGCCACCGGCGGCGATGCGCCCCAAAACCGCGCTTGCCCATAGAAGCCCAAACCGAGCGCCAGCGCGACTCCCAGCCAGGGTAAATGCGCCACCGTCTCGTTCCAGCCGCCGAACGCCAGCGTCGGCCACAGCGCCAGCAACGACACGGCTTCAGGATAATTCCAGGCGGCAAGCGCATAGTTCGAATCGCTGGCATCCATCAGCCAGCGCTGTGGATCGATAAAGAGGACCCATTGGCGTAATTCCGACCACACTTTG
>JAGRHK010000040.1 GCA_020444985.1 Candidatus Competibacteraceae bacterium | reverse complement strand
CCTGCCGTTAGACGATCCCCCAAGGGCAATCTGATTAGCGCTTCGAGTATTGCGTGGCGCGCCGCGCCTTGCGCAGACCCACTTTCTTGCGCTCGACCTCGCGGGCGTCGCGCGTCACGAAACCGGCCTTGCGCAAGGGCGTGCGCAGGCTGTCGTCATATTCCATCAGCGCCCGGGTAATCCCGTGCCGAATGGCGCCGGCTTGCCCGGTCATGCCGCCCCCCTTGACCGTGACATAAATATCGAACCGCTCCTTGAGATCAACCGTCTCCAGTGCCTGATTCACGACCATGCAAGATGTCTCGCGCCCGAAGTATTCATGCAGAGGACGCTGATTCACCGTGATATTTCCCGTACCTGGCCGCAGAAATACCCGCGCTGTCGCGGTTTTGCGCCGCCCCGTGCCATAATGCTGATTTTCGATCATGCCGATTTATTCCAATCAATGAACGCGCGCGCTGAATTACAGCTCCAGCGGGATGGGTTGTTGAGCCGTGTGCTGATGTTCCGGCCCCGCGTAAACTTTCAGCTTGCGGAACATGGCGCGGCCTAGCGGATTCTTGGGCAACATGCCCTTGACGGCAATCTCGATGACGCGCTCCGGGGTTTGCTGCAACATCTTTTCCAGGGAAATCGATTTAAGATTACCGACGTAGCCTGTCACATGATGATAAAACTTGTCCTCGACCTTACGCCCAGTCGTATGGACCTTTTCCGCGTTGACCACGATGATATAGTCACCGGTATCAACATGCGGCGTATACTCGGGCTTGTGTTTACCGCGCAGGCGACGGGCAATTTCCGATGACAGCCGGCCCAGAACCTTGTCCGTGGCGTCGATCACGTACCAGTCGCGCTTGACCTCGGCCGGCTTGGCGCTGAAAGTTTTCATAAGATGAACGTGCTCCGAAAAATCCCGTGTTCGCTTGGAAAAGCGGGGATTCTACCCAAGCTGCGCGAGATTGACAAGAGGCGGTTCGCGGATTCGCTAGATGCGTAGTCGCTCCACCACACGGCCATTGACCAGATGTTCCTCGATAATCTCGTCCAGATCCATATGATCAATATAGGTATACCAGGTTTCTTCCGGATAGATCACGATGACTGGCCCCTCGGCGCAACGATCCAGACAACCCGCATTGTTGATACGCACCTTATAAGGGATCGCCGATCCCCGTTCCTTGACCCGCTGCTTGACATAATCACGGGCCTCTTGCGCGCCATACTGCTGGCAGCATTGCGAGCCATCCTCGCGCTGGTTGGTGCAAAAAAATACGTGATAGCGATAATAGGACACAAATCATTCCTCCTGGATGTGAGTTGACAGCTATGACGAATCGTCACTATACCCCCGCTGATACCCTTCTTATCAACTTCGATCAGGCGCTGCGCACGGTATTCGGACAGCCGAAGACCACAGGCCGTCCCAATCCCGCCCTGAATGCGCCGCCGGTCGAGTTGCAACCCCGCGAACAACACGAAGTGGCCCGATTAATGCGCGTCAATCATACCGGCGAGGTTTGCGCTCAAGCGCTCTATCAAGGCCAATCGCTGACGGCGCAACTCGATACGGTGCGCGAGCGCATGGATCAAGCAGCCATTGAGGAAAATGATCATCTTGCCTGGTGCGAAACGCGGCTGAAAGCGCTGGACAGCCGCCCCAGCGTTCTGAATCCATTATTCTACGCCGGCGCTTTCGCAATTGGCGCACTGGCCGGTAAAGCCGGAGATCGCTGGAGCCTGGGCTTCGTGGCGGAAACCGAGCGCCAGGTGGTGGAACATTTGAACGCGCACCTCGACCGTCTACCGGAGCATGACCAAGCCAGCCAGGCGATTCTGGAGCAAATGAAGGAAGATGAAGCGCGCCATGCCACGCATGCGCTGGCGGCGGGCGGCGCCCGGTTGCCCTTGCCCATCCGCGCCCTCATGAAAGGCGCAGCCAAGGTCATGACGGGAACCACCTATTGGATTTAAAACCGCACCAAATGCGGTTCAAACCTGCCTATTATTATTGCCATGATGTTTGCCTCGGCGCGGGTTCCGCAGCCCGCGCCACAACCCAGGGAGTTTTCACAATGCCTCTTTCCAATAACAAACTTCTGCCGCTAGCGCTGAGCGCAGCGGTGACCGCTGCCCTTGGCAGTTACAGCGCGCACGGCGGCGCGCTCGATCCCGCCCCTTCTGTCAACCCGCCGGTGCTCACCTTGCTGGGCAGCTATGATTCCGGAAAAGGCGAAGGCGCAGCGGAGATTGTCGCTTACGACGCTGAAACGCAGCGCGCCTTCGTGGTTAACGCGGCAGATGCGACCGTGGATGTGCTTAGCCTGCGTAATCCTGCCAGACCGCGCAAACTTACTTCCCTGGAAGTCGGCGCGGTCGCCTCCAATCTGGGCGCCGCCAACAGCGTGGCGGTTAAAAATGGTCTGGTCGCCGTCGCGATCGAAGCCAATCCCAAACAGAATCCGGGCCTGGTCGCCTTTTACCGAGCCAGCAACCTGCGATTGTTAAAAACGGTCGAAGTCGGCGCATTACCGGACATGGTAACGTTCACTCCGGATGGTCTGACTTTACTGGTCGCCAACGAAGGCGAACCCAGCGACGATTATCTCAATGACCCGGAAGGTTCCATTACCCTCATTGATCTGAGTCGAGGCCTGCGGAGAGCCCGCGCACGCACAGCCGATTTTCACGCTTTCAACGATCAGGTTACTAAACTCCGCAAAACAGGCGTGCGCATTTATGGCCCAAACGCCAGCGTAGCGCAGGATCTGGAGCCGGAATACATCACCGTTTCCGATGACAGCCAAACCGCCTGGGTAACGTTGCAGGAAAACAATGCCCTGGCGGTCGTGGACATTCCCTCGGCTACGATCCGCGACATTTTGCCGCTCGGGGTAAAGTCTTATGCCAATAGCGGCCCGGCCACGCTCAAGAAATTCAATTTCCCGGCATTGCCGGAAATCGGGATTACCGAAATCTGTCACGAAATATTACACCTGGGCGGTTTCTCCGGCCTGGCGTTCCTGGGTTGCTTCGACGTTGCCGACTGTCAGCCCACCAAATTGAATTTCATTACCCACACCGATCGCGGCCCCAATGCCGCACCGCTGGACGTCAATGGCGATGGCGCGGATGAACGCCCCTTTGCGCTGCCCGAATTTCAACCGCAATGGCGACACTTCACCCTCGACCTGATCACCGGCGCGATTGAGCTGAAAAAAAGAACGCTACTGACGCAAATCAACGGCGCGCCGCTGACGGGACTGCCAAATCTGGCGGGTTCGCCCGGACTGGCCAACAGCGACGAACCGCCGGTCACCCTTCTGGGCGCTCCCCTGCGTCTTGACCCCCTCGGCGCTGACCTGGAAGGCATCGTGCGCGATCCGACGGACGGCACCTATTGGATGGCGGATGAGTACCGGCCCTCCATTTATCACTTCGACGCCAATGGCCAAATGCTGCAACGCTTCGTACCGGCTGGCGCGAATAATGGCGGCAAAACGACCGGCGCTTCTGCGTTGCCGGCGGAACTGGGGCAGCGCCGCGCGAATCGCGGTTTTGAAGGCATCGCCTATGCCGGCGGGCGCATTTACGCTTTTCTGCAAAGTCCGCTGGATAATCCCGATACCGCCAACGACGCGAATAGCAAGGCCAGTCGCTGGACTCGGGTAATTGAATTTGACGTGGCCACCCAACGCACCGTGGCCCAGTATCTCTACCCGCTGGAATTCACGGTCGGCCCCTGGTCCAAGGGTAACCTGACGGATAAGATTGGCGACGCCGTGGCGCTGGGCGGCGGTCGCTTCCTTGTGTTGGAGCGCGACTCAGGTTCAGACGCGACCTCCAGCAAATATATCTTTCGCCTTGACCTGAACGGCGCCACCAATCTGGAAACTCTGGACAACGACATCGTCGGTCCAGGCGGCTCTCTGGAAACCATGAGCGCGGCTGAGCTGGCCGCTGCCGGCATTGTCACGGCGCGCAAGACGTTGGTCGTCGATTTAGCCGCGCTGGGTTATCTGCCCAACGACAAACCGGAAGGATTGGCGCTGGTCGGTCAGGACGACAAGGAAATCGTGCTGGCGGTGCTCAACGATAATGACTTTGGTTTAAGCGACAAAGCCATTCGTCTGGATGGGTTCCTGAATTTTCAAAACCCGCCGGCACCGGTGCAATTGGGCCTGATCACCATCAAGCGGCAGATGATTGACGCCAGCGACGAGGATGGCGGTTATGATCCGAACGACTGGCCGGTCGTAGGCATGTATCAACCGGACGGGATCGCCAGCTTTACATCCTATGGCGCAACTTACCTGGTCACCGCCAATGAAGGCGATGCGCGCGACTATTCCGGCTATTCGGAAGAAACGCGGGTGGGCGATGTGACGCTCGACCCGCTGTATTTCGCCCCGGATAATATCGACGTCTTGCAACGCGACGATCAACTGGGCCGGCTCAAGATCACCACGGCCGACGGCGATCCTGACGGGGACGGCGTGCTCAGCGCGCTGCACAGTTTTGGCGGACGGTCCTTCAGTATCTGGAGCAGCAATGGCCAGTTGGTGTTTGACAGCGGCGCTGACTTCGAGCGCAACACCCAGAACAACGGCATCTGGGTTAATCCCGAGAGCGAAAATCGCAGCGACGACAAGGGGCCGGAGCCGGAAGGTGTGGTCGTTGGCAATGCGGGCGGGCGCTCCTATGCTTTTATCGGACTCGAACGCACGGGCGGCGTCATGGTTTATGACGTGACCGATCCAGCCAAGCCGGTCTTTCAGCAGTGGGCCTACAATTCGGAACATGTCTCGCCGGAAGGGTTGGCCTTTGTGCCGGCCAGCAAGAGTCCCGATGGCCGACCTCTGCTACTGGTGAGCCATGAAGTCAGCGGTACGGTAGCGATCTACCGGGTTAATCGCTAGCCAGACAAGCAGCGCCCAAGCCCTCTTGCCTTGCCGGGGAGGGCCGTTACTTTTTCCCTGCCGCCACCACCCGCACCGTCACGGCAAAGCGTTCGGTGATCGAATCGTCGCCACCCATAACCCGCCAATATTTCAGCTTCAGCGCGTCTTCGCCCGGTCGCCGGGCGGTAAGAGTAAAGACGCGCTGACCCCGCACACCGATGAATCCAGCGACCGCCGGCGACGTGTAAGCGGTGTTATCGAGCGCCAAAATCCGGCGATCATTTTCGTCAATCGCCCAACTGAAGCCCGTTTCAGGATTTTCCGGCAAGCGGACTTCCAGTTGTTCCCCAACCACGAGTTGCGCGGTTCGATGGTTATCATCCGTGGTCACCACCAGCACGCCATTCTCCCGATGGCCCGCCGGAATGGTTTCCGGCGACTCGCCCTGGGTGGCGCAACCCCCATGAACCAATATGACTAACAACGCCATGCCCAGCAGGAAGCTGCGAAAAGGTAACCGCTCAGTCCCCTCTTTCGGCACAGGGAAGAGGCAAATACTTACACGAAAAGTAGCCATAGCGACGATCCAACAGGAATCCTGTTTCATTCAATGGAAATTAAAAAGCAACTGGCCAAGCATAAACACGGCGACCGCCGTGACCATGCCGGCAAACAGCTTCTGCAACAAGGGACCGGCGATACGCCGCCCCACGACGGTGCCCAGCGCCATGCCGCTTAAACCACCCAGCACAAAAGGAATGGTAATACTGGTGTTAAGTTGATGCCCGACCGCAAGATGGGACAGAAAACCAATCGCGCTGATGATGACAATCACCCAAAGCGAAGTCGCAACGGCCCGGCGCATGGGTAGCGAGGCCAGCATGACCAGCGCCGGCACAATCAGGAAACCGCCGCCTACTCCAAACAGGCCCGACAGCAACCCGGTTACAGTTCCCGCCAGGATCAGGCGCAGGGCGCAACGCGACGTGAATTGTAATTGGCCGCCAGGATCATAGCGACAAGCCGGCCCCGCGTTATCATCATCGGCATAACCGCCAGCGCGAATCAGCCGGGTTTCCTCGGGACGACGGCTGGCTTGCCGCCACATGCGGAACGCGACGGCCAGCATCAACAACGCAAAGCCGGTCAGTAGCACGGTTGCTGGAAAACGTGGATTCAGCCAAGCGCCCAGCGGTGCGCCAAGGATGCCGGAGAACCCGAAAATGATGGCGGTGCGCGGTTCAGCATCGCCATCGCGCACCCGAACCAACCCGCCGCCCAACGCAGTTGCGCCGACCGCCGCCAATGAAATAACAACGGCTTCATGAGCCGATACGTCCAAACCATAAACCAGCAACGGCACTGCGAAAATGGAGCCGCCACCGCCGGTTAAACCGAGCGAAAAACCAATGAGCAGACCAAAGAACAGCGTCAGAAACAACATGTTTCAGTCCTTGCGCCCGAAATAGCCCCGAAACAAATCGAATTCGACATCGCAGCCCGCCTCGGCGAAACCCGCGTCGCGAATGGCAGCGATAATGGTTTCCGGAGGAACACAGTTTTCGATGGTGTCCCAGTAGTAACGCATCAGCGTTTGCATATCCCGGTTGCCGGTGGTCAGTCGGCTGAGCAGGGGGATGACCCGACCCAGGTAAAATTTGAGCAGGGCGCGCTTGAACGGTTGGGCGGGCCGGGTAATTTCCAGAATCAGCAGCACTCCGCCGGGGCGCAGCACCCGGTGAAATTCGCGGAAAGTGACATTGAGATCGGTAACATGGCGCAAGGCGTAACCCATGCTGACAAAGTCAAAGCTTTCATCGGCAACCGGCAACTGTTCCATAACGCCCTGGATAAGCGGCACATGCAACAAGCGACGGACTTCAGCCAGCATCCCCGCGCTAACATCCAGGCCGACCACCGCTTGTGCATCGCCCGTGATTGCCAGTGCCTGCCGGGCAACCAATCCGGTGCCGATCGCGACATCCAGCACCGTCATACCCGGTTTCAAACCCGCACGGGTCAGCGCCCGCCGACGATACCAACTGCCGGACCCAAACGACAGTAATTGATTAACCCGGTCGTAATAACCCGCAGTACGATCGAACATCCCCTGCACGAAAGCCGGACGCTGCGCCAGATCAGGATAGTAATCCGGTAAGGCCGGATGCGGTTCAAGCCGTTGTTCAGATTTCACAAAAATTTCCTGATAAAAAGTTACCGGGCGACGCCCACGGCCATGCCCTCGATTTCAATGAACAATTCCCGCCGGCAAATATCGGCGCGCAGAAACAGCATAGGCGTGTTTGCTCCGAACATCTGGACAATGCGATGGCGAAGCGGCGCGGGATCGACTTCTGGCCGGCAATAGATTTTCAGTAATGCCAATTGCAAGGGAACCGGGATCGAATGTTCAGCGTGGGCCAGCAGGGTTGCGAGATTTAACAACGTTTCATCAAGTTGCGCCATCAGATCCGTATGCTGACTATGGTGACCGACAATGCTGGCCGTGCCGGAAATGTAAAGATGATAATCCTGCTCACCCCACGCTTTCAGCACCGCGCGTGAGAAGGAGGGACTGCGCCGACCGTATTGCGGCGGGTAATGAAAGGCGCTGACCTGTCGCGGATTCTCAATTTGCTGTCCTGGTTTTCGGGCGGCCAGCGCATACAAATGCAAACTTCCGACATCGCAACCGGGATCAGAGGCAGCGCTTCCCAGCGCACAGGCCGCCGGCAGGTGGGTTTCGCACTCCGCCAGATCCGCGATCAGCGCCTGATGCCGACCGGCGCAAAAACTGCGATAGCGCTCCAGGCCGCCGCACTCCTGGTTGATGTTCGGAAAATAGTTCCAGATGCGCAGGAAATGAGGATAACCACGCGCCTGGGCTGCAGCGAACAGGCGTCGGTAAGCCACCGCCGTCAACGGCTGCAAAGCGTCCTCAGCGTACTCGTCCAGCCGCATTTGCAGGAACAGGACGTCGCCATTCTCGGCATAACCAACGCCATGACAGACCCCGGTATGCACAGGCCATGGGCTGATCCAGAATTCAGCGGTTGCCGAACTTTCCAACGATGGCAGCGCCACTTCACAAAGCCGGGGATCGCGCATGATCGTGTCTGCCGCTTGAAAGCGGACCACGGCCAGTAAATGGTCATTCTCCAGCCATTCATGAACTTGCGCATCCTGGCCATAGCGCGCGGTAAAAGGTAATGCAGATACTGCTTGTAAACCGGATTGTCTCATAAACAAGAATTTACTGTATGTGGATCTCACCCAGCCCCGCCGAGCCATCACTAATTTTCACTGCAAGGCATGATATAGTTTGCGATTAAATTAACAACCTTCTACACGCTTGAAACGATCCTGTTCTAGCAAGGTCCCCGGAGGGAAAATGAGTTTGGAAGCCCTTTCGCCATTCGAATTAGAGGTCGCCCGTTTGCTGGTTGAAACCTTGCGCCTCGAAGACATCAAACCGGAAGATATTGCGCCCGGGGAACCCTTGTTTAATGAAGGGTTAGGTCTGGACTCCATTGACGCGCTGGAGCTGGCGCTGGCGATCAGCAAAACCTATGGCTTTCAAATGCGTTCCGACGAGCAGCAAAATCAACGGGTGTTTGCTTCGTTACGGACTTTAAGCGCGCATATCGCCGAACATCGTGTTCACTAGCGCCCCGCATTCATTTGGGCGCTATCCGCCATGAGTCGCTTATGAGTCGGCAATGGGAACAATTGCCGGAACGCGGCAGCGGATGGACCTTGCGGCTGATCCGCTGGATCGCCCTGCATCTGGGTCGCCCGGCGGGCCGCACCCTGCTGTATCCCATCACGCTGTATTTTTTAGCAACTGCGGGCGAAGCGCGACGCGGTTCGCGGCTTTTCCTGCGCCGGGCGCTGGGGCGCGAGCCGGACTGGCGCGAGCAGTTTCGCCATATTTACTGCTTTGCCGCGACGATCCTGGATCGGGTCTATTTTTTGACCGGCCGGTTGAATTATTTCGAAATGGAAATTTTTGGCGGTCAGTCGATCCTGGATCAGGTGGCGTCTGGTCGAGGCTGTATTCTACTCGGTTCTCACCTGGGCAGTTTTGAAGCCCTGCGGGCCGTCGGCTTGCACTTGCGGCATTTTCCGATCCGGATTTTGATGAACACCCATCATAACCCGATCATGACCCAATTGCTCGATGCGCTTAATCCAGCGCTGGCGCAAACCATCATCCCAATTGGCGGACCGGAAA
>JAGRHK010000409.1 GCA_020444985.1 Candidatus Competibacteraceae bacterium | reverse complement strand
ATCCGATGATCGCTATGGGTCTGCACGGCCCCGGCGCCTAAGGCTCCACCGTGAATGATCATGCCATCGGGCGTCGGTTCAGCGGCAACGCCCAAGGCTGTCAAACCGTCCGCCATGACTTGAATCCGGTCGCTTTCCTTGACCCGCAACTCCGTCGCGCCGGTGAGAATCGTGACGCCTTCGGCACAAGCAGCGGCGATGAACAGCGCCGGAAATTCATCAATGGCCAGCGGCGTGAGTTCTTCGGGAATGCGCACGCCGCGCAAGGGTGCGTGACGAACGCGCAAGTCGGCAACCGGCTCGCCGCCCGCCAAGCGAGGATTCAGAATTTCGATGTTCGCGCCCATCAATCGCAGGATATCAATGGCGCCCGTTCGGGTCGGATTAACGCCGACATGTTCCAGCAGTAGATCTGAACCTGGAGCAATGCTGGCTCCAACCAGGAAAAAGGTTGCCGAAGAGAGGTCAGATGGCACATCAATAGCCGTGCCGGTCAACCGCCCGCCACCCTCGACTGCAACCACGCATTTGCCTTCGCGCTGCACGAAGTAACCAAAACCTTCCAACATCCGCTCCGTGTGATCGCGAGTCGGCGCCGGTTCAGTAACGCGGGTGATGCCGCTCGCATAAAGACCGGCCAGCAGCAGGCAGGATTTGACCTGGGCGCTGGCGACCGGCAACGGATAGTCAATACCCGATAATCGTTGGCTGCCTTGAATGCGCAAGGGTGCCGTTCCCTGTTCCGTTGTTTCAATGCGCGCGCCCATGCGGGTCAGCGGTTCCGTCACGCGGCGCATGGGTCGGCGAGTCAGCGATGGGTCGCCAGTCAGCGCCGTATCGAAGGCTTGTCCGGCGAGAATACCACTCATCAGGCGCATGGACGTACCGGAATTGCCCATGTCCAGCGGAGCGGACGGCGCACAAAGGCCATGCAAACCGACGCCATGCACAATAACCCGGCCATGTTCCGGACCGTCGATACGGACGCCCATCGCGCGAAAGGCGTTGAGAGTGGCCAGGCAATCCTCACCTTCCAGAAAGCCCGTGATGGTCGTAACGCCTTCAGCCAGTGCGCCAAGCATGATCGCGCGGTGGGAAATGGATTTGTCGCCAGGGACGCGCAATCGACCCTGCAATGCGCCGCCGGGTTGAACGAGATACCGGATATTCCGCATATCCTTGTCTTTGCTTGAGCAGGTCAGGGCCAGATGCGGACCATATACATGGCCCGGCCATTAGCGGTTGTGCGTTCAATCTCAGCCCGGATATTTCGGCCGCGATACCGGTCACGCACAACGACGGCATTTTCCTGAATCGCATATTGGCCGATGATTTTACTGGCGCTGGATCGGGCGGATCTTGACGATGTAGAAGACGACGCCGATGTTCTTGGGACGGAAACCAGTTCGAGCTTAGGCAATGAGGCCGCAGACTTGGCGCGGGCGGTGCGCGCCGCTTCCGCTTGTGCAGCGCGGCGCGCGGCCTCTGCTCGTGCAGCGCGACGCGCCGCTTCTACTTGTGCAGTGCGCCGGGCGGCTTCCGCCCGCGCGGCTTCCGCCTGTACAGCGCGCCGGGTCGCTTCCGCCTGAGCCTTGCGTCTGGCGGCCTCGGCTCGGGCGGCCTCGGCGCGCGCCGAGGCCGCTGCACGGGCCGCCTCAACTCGCGAGGCGGTTGTCTCTTTCACAGGAGACGCGGGCGTAGTCCGAGCTTGAGCGGCTTCCCGGCGCGCGGCTTCCGCCCGCGCGGCAGCGCTACGTTCAGCTTCAGCGCGTGCGCGGGTGGAAGCCTCTTCCGCTTGGGCCGCACGCTGGGCGGCTTCCGCTCGGGCTTTGGCAGCAGCAATCCGCTCCGCCTCCGCCTCCGTTTTCGCCTTCTGGGCAGCGGCGCGATCCACGGTTTCTTCCTCGGCTGGCGCTGATGATGCGGCGGGCGCAGAAGGTGCGGGCGCGTCAGAAACAACCGCCGGTGCGGACGCTGCTCCAGGCGGTAAGAAGGTCACGGTCGGCGATCCTGGACTCGGTGACGGCGCGGGCGAATCGGCGGAACCTGTGCTTGGCGGCGTTCGGGGCGCCTCCAGCATTTCCGGGATGAACAGGACCGCCAACGCCGCAATGACAGCGGCGCCGACGAGACGTTGGGTCAAGCGGTTGTCCAAAATCAGGTCCCCCCTGATGACAGCAAGGAAAAACTCGATAACCACGGCTGGATCGCTAACACCGGCCCAACGGTGTGAAACGAACCCAGCACGACAATACGATCGCCCGGACCTGCGGCGGCAAGAGCGGCCTGACAAGCATCCTGAATATTGGCGGCCGTGGCGACGGATGCGCCCATCTCCTGTAACAGGATCATCAGATCGGCGCTATTTCGTCCACGCGCCCCTTCGAGCGTCACCGCATACCATGTATCGATACTTTGGGTCAATGCTGCGATGACGCCACGCGCATCCTTGTCCGCCAACAAGCCTATGATAGCCAAGGTTCGACCTGGGCAGGAACGAATTTGCAGGTTTTGCGCGAGCACCTCGGCGGCGCGCGGATTATGAGCAACATCGAGAATCCACTCAATCCGGCCTGGGATGATTTGGAAGCGCCCAGGCAAATCAGCGTTGACTAAACCGGAGCGGATAGCGTTC
>JAGRHK010000408.1 GCA_020444985.1 Candidatus Competibacteraceae bacterium | reverse complement strand
TGTTCGCGGCTTATATCCGCATGCACTACCAGAAAACCTGGGAAGGGCAACTCATTACCCAGGTGCGCCTGGAGCATGTGGTCTGGGGGGAAGCGCTGTGGGCCGCGACGCTGGGGACAACCTATGCCCTGATCGTGACCCTGGTGCTGGCAGGGTTCTCTCTGAGCGGCTGGCTGGCTTTGCACTGGTTCAGCGCGTTGCTGGTTCTGCCGTTACTGTTTCTCGCCGCCTTGGCCTTTGCGACGCTGGGTTTGTTGTTTACGGCGATTGTGCCCAGCATTGATCACATGAACATCCCTTTTTTCCTGGTGATCATGCCGTTGGGTTTCGCCAGCAGCACTTACTTTCCGATGGAAGGCGATTCCCTGTGGATTGCGGCGTGGCTGACTTTGAATCCCCTGCATCATCTGGCGGAAGGCATTCGTTATCTGATGCTGGCAGGGGTCATGAATTATCATCTGGCCGTCGCTTTTGGCCTGTTTTTGTTGATGATTCTGATTCTGGCGCCGGTCGATGAAAGGTTGTTGCGACGCCGGGTGCTGGGTGAAGATTGAACGACGGCAGTAGAGAATGAAGACATGACCGACCAAAAGACCTTTGTGAACAATGCACTTGAGGCAACCATCCGCATCGGCGTCATTCTCCTGTTGGCGGTCTGGTGCTTTGACATCGCCAAGCCATTCATCATCCCGCTGATCTGGGGCATCATTATCGCCGTCGCCGTATATCCGGGTTATCTCAAGGTCAGCGGCATCATGGGCGGGCGCGGCGGCGCGGCGGCGGCGCTGATGACGGTGCTGGGGCTGGCGCTGCTCATCACGCCAACCGTGATGTTGAGCACGACCCTGGTAGAGAGCATTCAGGGGCTGGCGAAGGGGCTGCATGAAGGAACAGTCGTCGTGCCGCCGCCTGGTGAGAATGTCAAGGGCTGGCCGCTGATCGGCGGACAACTGCATGCCTTCTGGAGCGAAGCTGCGGAAAACTTGTCGTCCGCCACCGCGAAAATTGCTCCGCAACTCAAGACGACCGGCGCATGGCTGCTGTCGATGATCGCAGGTATTACTTTGGGCATTCTGCAATTCGTGATCGCCATTATTATCGCCGGTTTTCTTCTGGCCAGCGCCGAAGGGGGCGCGAAAGCTACACAAGCGATTGCCGCTCGGCTGGCGGGCGACCAGGGTGCGGGGTTCGCCCGACTGGCGGAAGCCACCGTGCGCAGCGTGACCCGGGGCATCTTGGGCGTTGCTTTGATTCAGGCGCTGCTCGCCGGTCTCGGTTTCATGGTCATGGGTATTCCCGGCGCCGGTCTCTGGGCGCTGCTCTGTTTGTTACTGAGCGTGGTTCAGATCGGCGTCATCTTCGTGAACTTGCCCATCGTCCTCTACGTTTTTTCCACGGCGGACCCGATTCCGGCGACGCTCTTCCTGATCTGGAGCATTTTTGTCACCCTGCTGGACAATATTCTGAAACCGATCGTACTGGGCCAGGGTGTCGACGTTCCCATGGCGGTGATCTTCGTTGGCGCGATCGGCGGCTTCCTCAGTTCAGGAATTATTGGGCTGTTTGTCGGCGCGGTCGTTCTGGTACTGGGTTACAAGCTCTTCCTGGCTTGGTTGCAGCAACCCCGGAGCGGGTGCAAAGCGCCCATCGAGCCTGGGTGTGGATGATGCTGGAACAGCAATTGGAGACGGGGCGAGGACGGACCGGGTGCTGGAAGATACGAGCGATGGACGGGACGGGTCACGCTCCGATTCCGGGCTTGGGGCCAATTGGCAACCGGAACGGGACCCGAGTGGGGTCATGACAAGCTGTTTATGCTTGCTTGGGATGATGCCTCAGGCCGGGCCGTCTTCGGGCACCGGAATTTCGCCCAACTGGTTGGGACGAATGATCAGAACATCGCAAGACGCCTGATCCACCACATCGCGCGCCACCGTACCCAACAACCTTTCAGAGAAGCTGATATCGGAACGGGCGCCGAGCACCAGCAACTCCGCTTTCCGCTCTTTTGCGGTCTGAACCAGCGCCGCAGTGGCATCCCCTTCGATCATCAAAGCGGCAGCGACCGTAGCGCCATTCTCAGCCGCCACCGCCACTGCCTGAGTCAACGCCTCATTGGCCGCGACCCGTCCCAGAACCTCACCGCCTCGGGAATCACCGCCCAAGGTAGCCACATTCTTGGCCTCATCACGCCGCGAAAGATTGCTGTAGGCGCACACGATTACCAAGTCCGCATCGTCGTATTTCGCCAGCCAAGCAGCACGGGCAACCGTCGGTTTGGCGAGACTGGATCCATCGGTGCCAACGACAATCACATGATAGTCTGTCATGCTCATGACACATTCCTCCCAAGCTTAATGGCCACCACCAGGCATCGCCATGACCTCATCGACGTCACGCACAATGGGCGGTTCCTTGATCCAAAGCATCATCAGCGCGGCAACAGCAAGCCCAAGGCCAGCGAAAGTGATGGCATTGTTCGGGTTGTCGCCCAGCACATTGCTGTAGATCCAACCGAAGGTGACCGAATGGATCAGCATCGGGATTACGATCATCATGTTGATAATCCCCATGTAAACACCGTAACGGGTTGAGGGAATCATCCGCACCGCCATGATATAGGGCACACCCATGA
>JAGRHK010000407.1 GCA_020444985.1 Candidatus Competibacteraceae bacterium | reverse complement strand
TCCTGTTCCAGGAGTACACTGCGATTCGTTGCAGTGATAGCGTTTCCGCCTTGCCAAGCAGAGCCATCAAATGTGGCCGTGTCCCACACGCCATAGAGGCTGTGTACTGTCGTGCCGCCAGCTGCATGATCGCCGATCTCGAAATATTTACCCGTGCCAAAGAAGATCAGATAGCCTCCATCCGGGTGCTCGGCAACTTCGGGTGGCGCAGTAATGGGTTGGATATTGTTACTGCCATCTCTTGCCGTGAAAAGCGGAGAACCGCCGAAGAGCACACTGTTGTTGGTCAGATCGAATTTCCACAAGTTGCCCCGTAAATCACCTGCATAGGCAGCGATCAGGCTTCCGTTTTGGTCAGCGATCAAGACAGGTGTCGCCAAGCCATTGCCTGTATAGTTGTTTGTAGGAATTTTCGCGAGCAATGTCCCATCGCTCAGATTGACTATAAACAGAAATGCTTTGCCACTTGTGCTTTCGTAGCCATTGCCGAAAACCGCAACCCAGGTATTCCCGATACGCCCGATGGTCGGTTGGCCAATGGTGTAGCCAAGATCAGCGTTAGTAAACTCCCACAAGATATTACTTTCGGTAAATGGAGTACTAGGGTCGGTCACATCCAGCGCGAATACCGCCCGGCCGCCGGCGCCGGTAGTGCCAATCAACACTGACTTCCAGTTGCCGCCAATCTTCGCGTCGCCGATGATGGGCGAGCCATCAATGAAATACTTATGGCTGTAGTTAGTGGCTGACAAGCTGGCCAGATTCGCCAGCGCCGCATTGGGAATGAAAGCGAACTGCTCTACGCCGGTTGATGCATTGAACGCATGTAACATGCCATCGTTGGCGCCGACATACAGCATGGGGGTTCGTCCTTGGTTCGCGTCGAGGAACGCTCCATAGCCGGTCGGATCCCAAGCAGAATGCTTTAAATTGATCACGGGTTTACCGACATAGGCAGGGTCGGAATTAATGATGTCGCCGAGTAACTTGCTGTATTGCTCCGCAGAGGGCAGTGGGTTGCCATTTTCATCTGCGGTGACGATTTGGCGATTGCGCAGCGCTCCACCATTTTGCATTTCCTGGCTTTGATCGCCGCGCACCCAGTTCAGGACCTCTTCCGTAATACCCAAACCATTCAATGTCGTTTGTTGCGCAGCCGTCAGCGCGCTCCATTTGAACTCGACTTTCCCGCTGCCAATCATGCCGTAGATCGTTCGGCTATCCACCGCCGGAATTTTACCCGCCGAACTGGTATCCCAATTGGCCGCGCCCACGGTATTGTAAACAGGATCTAGCGCATACGAGATGAGTTGTCCTGTCCAATTGCTACTGTTGAAGGTGGCTTGGAAAATCGATGTGCCGGTGTCCAGCTTGGTCGAGTTGGTCGCCAGGGAAGCAGCGGAACTGTTTTCGCGAGTAACAATATCCTCCAGGATTCCCGCTAGCTGGTCAGCAAAGGTATCCGGCTCTGCTGCGCTAAAAAAGCCGCCACGGCTGTTAATTGCAGCATGAAGTAAATCATCAATCCGTGCAGGACATTCGCTTCCGGTGCAGTTTCCACTAGAAGTAGAACCGGTGTCCGGCCAAGCAATGGCGCTGCCATTTTCAACTGCCGTCCATGCGTCATTGGGACTGATTGAGCCAGTGACGCCCAAGCCGATGCCAAATACCACCATATGCTGCCAAAACGCTTTATCTACTGAGTCGGTTGGCACCAAGTTGTCTAGATCAGTACGTAGATCACGATTCCAATAGTACATCGCGATATCAGAAAGATTATTATTTTGACTATCCCTATAGGGATCAGCCGGCGTGTATTGATACGTTGAACCATCGGGCGCATAAATTGACGGCCCTGAGGCATTGTCGACGTTATCACGAGCCGCACTGGTGCTGGCTTGATAGGTGCTTCCTCCTGACCAGTAGCCATCCGTCATCAAAATCGTATAGCTTTTTCGGCATTGCAAATGATCGCTTGAATCGTTAGTGCCAGGAATAGCGCCCCAAGGTCCATAGTTATCCGTGCGGGAGAAATACTGTCCGGCGTCATCAAGCGCTTTGCGCAATGGCGTACCAGCAGCAGGGATATCGCGCGTATAAAGTTCATTAAAAAATGTCTGACGGTTGGAACCGGCGAACGGACGCACTCCACGCACAATCGTACTGGTATTACTGACATTATCAATGGTGCTCGATTCCTTATTGATTGTCCCAAAGCCCACGCGGAGATCTGAACCCTGTTGTGCGAACGCTTGACCAATTCCTGCACGAGCAGAAAGGACCCGCGAACGATAATAAGTATACCAGTTGGCAAAATTCTGGATTTCCTGAGCGTAAGTACAGATGCCACCCGTACAATCAGTTCGATTATCGCGACCGTGACCACTATAGGTTGAGGTGCTGGATTTAATTTCGACTTGGGTATAATTATCCCAACTCCATTGGTCACCACCATTATGCCAGTAATATGTGGAAGGCCAGAAGGTTTTATCGGTCGTTGATGACGAACAACTCCCATCGCTGGAGCAGGTGCGCCATCTGTTACTGTTATATCTCGCGTTATTCACAGTCAGATTACGAGCAATAGAGTCTACGGATCCACTAGGGCAGCTACCTGTGTTCTCTGGATTATGATAT
>JAGRHK010000406.1 GCA_020444985.1 Candidatus Competibacteraceae bacterium | reverse complement strand
TTTAATTTAACCTTTCGCAACCCGACCGGCAGGGCGGCGAACGGCGGTTCCGGTAAGTTTTAGCCCCTCCCCCCCGGACAGGTTCGGTAGCGATCTTGCGTTAGTCGACCCCTGAAGCGCCCCGAAAGGCTCCGAACCTCACAAGCAAGTTTCGGTCAGGGGCTGGCGGGCTTTAGGCCGCCAGAGCGTAGCTGTCGTCGTTGGCAACTATATTTTACAGCCAGTTTAACGAGGTGAGCTGCATCCTCGGCATGCGCCTTGGGTTTTGCAATCCACGTCGAAACCCGGATCGCCCCCAATGGGTGAAAAAGTAAGATCACTGACCGCTAAGAAAGTTCCATTACCGAGTTTCGCAACGACAACATGTAAACGGCGGCATGACTGTCCACCCTGCTGCCGGGTTATTGCGGCGGACTATCGTTCCCGCATCAACCGTTGTTTATCCCGTTCCCAGTCGCGATCCTTTTCCGTCGCCCGCTTGTCATAATCCTTCTTACCTTTCGCCAGACCGATGTCCAGCTTGGCCCGGTTATTCTTCCAGTACAATGCCAGCGGGATCAGCGTATAACCTTTGCGCTCGACCGAACCGATCAGCCGACTGATTTCTTCTCGGTGCAGCAACAACCGGCGGGTGCGGGTTGGGTCCGCGTCAACATGGGTTGACGCCGAGGTCAGCGGTGAAATATGGCAACCGAACAGAAACGCCTCGCCATCGCGCAATAGCACATAACTTTCCTTGAGATGGGCGCGACCGGCGCGCAGGCTTTTGACTTCCCATCCCTGCAGGGACAATCCAGCCTCGAAACGTTCTTCGATGAAATAGTCGTGATAGGCTTTCTTATTACCCGCAATCTGGTTATTGGACGTTGATTTTTTTTTACTCATGACGAAACCCTGTAGATATGCGCAAGCTGGTGACCGAGACACAGGATGCTTGAGGATTCATGCGGATTCAACGAAACTCGCATTTTGGGAGTCCAATCCCCTCATCGATAACGCCGCACGGGAGATCGAATCGTGGCGACGGTCAAAAAAAGCGCGCTGGTGATGTATTCAGCGGCGGAAATGTATAACCTGGTCAATGACATTGAAAGTTATCCCCAGTTCCTGCCGTGGTGTCGCTCCGCCCACATCGCCCCGTGCGGCGAGGATGAACTGCGGGCAACCATTGAAATGGCCAAGGGCGGCGTCCATAAAACCTTCACCACCAGCAACCGGATGCAAAAGCATGAAATGATCGACATTCGCCTGCTGGATGGGCCTTTCCAGCGCCTGCAAGGCTACTGGCGTTTCGAACCCTTGCGCGCCGATGCCTGCAAAGTCTCGCTGGATATGGAATTCGAGTTCTCCAACGCCTTGTTGCGCAAGCTCATTGAACCCGTGTTCAAACAAATCACCAGCTCGCTGGTGGATGCTTTCTGCAAACGGGCGGTCGACTTGTATGGCAAACGATAGCCCTTCCAGTCCAGCAACGATCCGGGTCGAGGTCGCCTATGCGCAGCCCGACCGGCAACTGATCATCCCGGTCGATGTGTCGGAAGGCGCGACGCTGGAACAGGCCATCATTCAGGCGCGGATTCAGGAGCAGTTTCCAGAAATCGCCCTTCAAACAGCCAAAATTGGAGTCTTCGGCAAGCTCAGCAAACCATCGGCCATTGCCCGCGCCGGCGACCGGATCGAAATCTACCGTCCCCTGCTGGCTGATCCCAAGGAAGTACGCAAGAAGCGCGCCGCCGACGGCAAGCGCATGCGCCGGGGCGGCGGCGATCTGGAGCCGGAAAATCGTTAGTTGTCGGTTTCAGCGTCAACGCGATCCAGCGCGTCACCACTAAAAAACAGGGTAACGCGCCGTTGCTCGGCAATTTTATTGCCCTTGCCGTATTGATAGTAGTAGTCCCAGCGATTCTGATGAAAAGGATCGGTGACCAACGGCGTCCCCATGATGCGCTGAACCTGTTGCCGAGTCATGCCGGGGCGCAACTCGGAGACAGGCGCCGGGTCAATGTAATTGCCTTGACGAACCGGGACAGTGTAAAAGCTGGGAAGCAACGATTCACAACCAGCCATCAGCGCCAGCAGCAGGATGCTCATAGCGCGCAGGGAAAGATCAGACATGGAAAGCAGGGTCCAGGTTGCAGATGAACGAGAATCACATCATAACGTACAACGGTAACGGGTGGGTAAGTGAAATCCCGGGAGAATTCCGCGTGGGGTCTAAAGAACTCAAACAGGCGGGCCTGAAGGTCACGCTACCGCGTATTAAAATCCTCAACATGTTGCAACATCCAGACAAAATGCACCTGACCGTGGATGACATCCATCAGTCACTGACGGATTGCGGCGAGGAAATCGGGCTGGCAACCGTATATCGGGTGTTGACGCAGTTCGAAGCAGTCGGCCTGGTCAAACGGCATCACTTCGAGGGTGGCCAGTCTGTCTTCGAACTCGATCAGGGGGTGCATCACGACCATATTCTGTGCCTGGAATGCGGACGGATTGAAGAATTTTGCGACCAGGAAATCGAACGACGACAGCAGGCTATCGCTCAACAATTCGGCTTTGAACTAGCCGAGCATCGTTTGATTCTTTACGGCCACTGTACGCGCCCGGATTGTCCTCATCATCCTGCGCATGACG
>JAGRHK010000405.1 GCA_020444985.1 Candidatus Competibacteraceae bacterium | reverse complement strand
CAGCGCGCATGGGCGGCGGCGATCCCGGCGCAAATCCGCGTCTGCGTCTGGCGATGGACAAAGCGCTCACCGCGAACATGCCCAGGGACACGATCGAGCGGGCGATCAAGCGCGGTACCGGTTCCCTGGAAGGCGTGGAATACGAGGAAATTCGCTATGAAGGCTACGGTCCGGGCGGTGTGGCGGTGATGGTCGACACCGTGACCGACAACCGCAATCGCACGGTCGCGGAAGTGCGGCACGCCTTCAGCAAGTGTGGCGGCAATTTAGGCACAACGGGTTCAGTCGCCTTTCAGTTCGCTGAACAGGGCGTATTGAGCTATGCGGCGGATAGTGACGAAGACCGAATTATGGAAGTGGCTATCGAAGCGGGCGCTGACGATGTGGTCACGAACGATGACGGTTCCGTGGACGTGCTGACGGAGCCGACCGCTTTCCAGCCGGTGCGCGAAGCGATGATCGCCGCAGGTTTGGAGCCGGAAAACGCTGAAGTGACACAACGCGCCAGTTCCAACACAACGCTGAATTTGGAAGATGCGCAGAAAATGGTCAAACTGCTGGATTTATTGGAAGACCTGGACGATACCCAGAACGTCTATTCCAATGCCGATATTTCCGAGGATATTCTGGCAAATCTCTGAATGTGGCCACGATTCGGTTGATGGGCATCGATCCGGGTTCGCGCATCACGGGTTATGGCGTCCTCGATATGGAAGGCTCGCAGGGGCGTTATGTCGCCAGTGGCTGTATTCAGACCGCTCACGATCGGCCATGGCCGGAGCGACTGAAAACGATTTATGAAGGCGTCTCTGAGGTGATTCGTGAATATCAACCGGCAGAAGTCGCTGCAGAACAGGTATTCATGCACCGCAACCCCGATTCGGCGTTGAAACTCGGTCAAGCCCGGGGCGCTGCGCTGTGCGCGGTGGTGATGGCGGGATTGCCGGTCAGCGAATATGCAGCGCGCGCGATTAAACAGGCGGTCGTCGGCGGCGGCGCAGCGGATAAAACGCAAGTGCAACGCATGGTCACCCTGTTATTGAACCTACCGGAACCGCCGCAGGCTGACGCCGCCGATGCCCTAGCTGTGGCGATCTGTCATGGCCACACCCGGCAAACTCTGAACCGGTTGGGCGTTATTGCCGGACTGGCCCGGAGGCGGCGGCGATGATCGGGCGTTTGCGCGGACTGCTGGCCTGGAAACAGCCGCCTTATCTGATGATCGATGCTCACGGCGTCGGTTATGAACTGGAGGCGTCGCTGACCACTTTCCAGACCCTGCCGGAAGTCGGGGCGGAGGTAACGTTGCTGACGCATTTGACGGTGCGCGAGGACGCACATACCCTGTATGGTTTCGCTAACCCGGCGGAACGGAGTTTATTTCGCCACCTGATTCGCGTGACCGGAATCGGTCCACGACTGGCGCTGTTGATTCTATCCGGGATGAGCGTAGAACTGTTTGGGCGCTGTGTACGCGAAGGCGATGCGGCATCGTTAACTCGTCTGCCGGGTATCGGTAAGAAAACCGCCGAAAGACTGATTATTGAGATGCGCGATCGGGTTGGCGAATTGGGGGGATATCCAACCGCAGCAATTCTGCCTTCGGGGGAGCACGCTGTCGCCCAGGAAGCCCATCCGGTCGACGATGCGATCAGCGCCCTGGTCGCGTTGGGTTACAAGTTGCCAGATGCGTCGCGCATGGTGCAATCCCTCGACACCGAAGGACTCGCCAGCGAAGCCATCATCCGCCTGGCCTTGCAAGCCAGCGTGCGCCGGTAAACCTTTAGCCTTTTAGCCCTCGATCATGAATGTTCCCGATCGTCTGATCACGCCAGCCGCTAATAACGAAGATACCGCTATTGACCGAGCGGTGCGGCCTCGTCGTCTTGCGGAATATATTGGTCAGCAGGCCATGCGTGAGCAGATGGAGATCTTTATTGATGCCGCCCGCGCTCGGGGCGAGGCGCTGGATCATGTCCTCCTGTTCGGTCCACCAGGACTGGGCAAAACCACACTGGCGCACATCGTCGCGGCTGAAATGGGCGTTAACCTCCGGCAAACTTCAGGCCCAGTGCTGGAGCGGCCCGGCGATCTGGCAGCGTTGCTGACTAATCTCGAACCGCGCGACGTATTATTTATTGATGAAATTCATCGGCTTAGCCCAATGATCGAGGAAATCCTGTATCCAGCGATGGAGGATTATCAGATCGACATCATGATTGGCGAAGGGCCGGCGGCGCGCTCCATTAAACTGGATTTAGCGCCTTTTACCCTGGTTGGCGCGACAACCCGCGCCGGATTATTGACCTCGCCATTGCGCGACCGGTTTGGGATTGTGCATCGTCTGGAATTTTATACCGCCGAGGAGTTGACCGAGATTGTCGCCCGGTCCGCACGAATTCTTGGCATTGAGATTGACGTTCCTCCGGGTGCGGCGGAAATTGGCCAGCGTTCGCGCGGCACCCCGCGTATTGCGAACCGCCTGCTGCGGCGCGTGCGCGATTTCGCCGAGGTGCGCGCCGATGGCCGCCTCAGCGCAGAGGTGGCCCAGCGGGCGCTCGATCTGCTTAAAGTGGATGCCTGTGGTTTCGATGAAATGGATCGGCGCTTGTTGTGGTTAATGATCGACAAGTTCAATGGCGGCCCGG
>JAGRHK010000404.1 GCA_020444985.1 Candidatus Competibacteraceae bacterium | reverse complement strand
GAGCACCAGGCGAAACCCAGTTCCTGGGTCAACCGTAGCGCGTGATCGTTCATTTGCCAGCCCGCTGCGCCATGGACGGTCGCCGACGCGCCAAAAATATCGGCATAACGCTCAACCGCCTGGTTCATCTGACTGATCGTCCATTCCCAGTTCGCGCCCGCGACGCGATCCTGCCAGAGCACATGATCCCAGCAATGAATGCCGGTCTCGAAACCCGCATCACGAACAGAACGCATCCTATCCCCGGCCTGCCGCCCGATATCCGGTCCGGGCAGCAATGTCCCGTAAAGCAACGTTTTCAGCCCATAGTGTTCAAGCACCGAAGTGCGTTGCACTTTGCCGAGAAATCCTCGGCGGAACACTCGGCGGATCGCCCAGCCGGTATGATCAGGACCAAGACTGAACAGAAAAGTCGCATCAATCCGGTGGCGTTGAAATAGCTTTACCAAGCGCGGCACACCCTCCAGTGTCCCGCGCAGGGTATCGACATCGACTTTCAGCGCCAGCAAAGGCAGGGTCACTGTTTAATCCACCAGATCGCCCGCATCCACGATATGCGCGCGATAAGCTTCGAAAATCTTCCGTAGCGCCTCATCCATGGTCACCTTCGGTCGCCAATCCAGATCAGCGCAGGTGTTGGTAATCTTCGGCACGCGCTGCTGTACGTCCTGATAACCCTGACCGTAATAATCATTGGCTGTGGTTTCAACCAGCTGCACTTTGCGCGCATTGTCCCGATATTCCGGGTATTCCGCCGCCAGCTCCAGCATCCGCGTCGCCAGTTCGCGCACCGACAAGTTATTATTCGGATTACCAATATTATAGATTTGGCCGCTGGCCACGCTGTTCGGATTCGCGATAATCTTCATCAATGCATCGATACCGTCATCGATGTAAGTGAACGACCGCCGCTGCGCACCGCCATCGACCAATTTAATGGACTCGCCACGGGCGATCTGTCCCAGGAATTGGGTAATGACCCGTGAACTGCCTTCCTTGGGGGTATTGATGGAATCAAGGCCCGATCCGATCCAGTTGAAGGGACGGAACAGGGTGAAATCCAGTCCCTGCTCCATGCCATACGCCCAGATGACCCGGTCTATCATTTGTTTAGCGCAAGCATAGATCCAGCGCGGCTTGTTGATCGGCCCATAAACCAACGGTGACTGCTCAGGATCAAATTCCGCGTCTCCGCACATGCCATACACTTCGGACGTTGAGGGAAACACCAGGCGTTTTCCGTACTTGACGCAGAATCGCACCACCGGCAGGTTGGCCTCGAAATCCAGTTCAAAGACCCGCAACGGCTCGCGAACATAGGTTGCAGGCGTCGCGATGGCCACCAGGGGCAACGCGACATCGCATTTCTTGATGTGGTACTCGATCCACTCACGATTGATGGTGATATCGCCCTCGAAAAAGTGAAAGCGCGGATGGTCGACCAGATCGCGAACGCGGTCATCCTGCATGTCCATGCCATGAATCCGCCAGTCAGTGGCCGCCAGGATACGTTGGGATAGATGATGACCGATGAAGCCGTTGACGCCGAGAATAAGAATGCTTTTCATTGAGGGTAGAGTATTTCGCTAGTTGAAGAAGCCAGGTCTAATCACCCAGTCGCCAGGGTCCTGGACCAAGCCGGTCGGTCAATTGCCCAGGAAACGCGGGTTGACCCGCAATGTCCAAAGCTAGAATTTGTAATACTTCGCCGCCCGCGCATTGTGCAATCAGCCGTCCGCTGATCTCCGCCAATGCAAACTTCCGCTCTCTTGGCAGGGAAGGAGTAGGGGGAAGCGGGGAGTTTACCAAAACGCGCGTTCGCAAAATGCGCGCTGGCTGACCCGCTACCGTCGTAAAAGCCCCTGGATAAGGCGGCGCGACTGCCCGCACCAGATTGTGAATGCGCAGCGCGGGCCAATGCCAGTCAATGCGCCCATCTTCCGGCTTGCGGCCAGGAAAGTAGCTGCCCTGGCCAAGATTTTGGGGAGTGCGCGAAGCAACGCCGTTGACCAGGGCCGGCAAGACGCCGTGCAGGGTGATTTCGGCAGCAACCGTGACCTTGTCAAACACTTCGCGGGCTGTGTCATCGGGCAGAATCGGCACGGCCGTCTGGGCGACAATATCACCCGCATCCGGTTTAACGGTCATGTAATGCAAGGTCGCCCCTGTCTCCGCTTCACCATGCAGAACGGCCCAGTTGACTGGCGCACGACCCCGATATTTCGGCAGTAGTGAACCATGTAGATTGAGCGCGCCGCGTGGCGCGATGGCCAGCAGTTCAGGAGACAACATGCGACGATAGTAGAACGAGAACAGGAAATCAGGCGCCAATTCATGAATATGCTGCACGATCTCCGGGCGATTCGGGTCTTCGGGGGTCAGGGTCGGGATGCCATGATCGGCAGATACGGCGCTGACGCGGTCAAACCAGATATGCTCGCCCGGACGGTCCTGATGGGTGAAAACCAGCGCTACATGGACCCCGCCAGCCAGCAGCGTCTTAAGACAACGGACTCCGACATTGTGATAAGCAAAAACCACGGCGCGGGTCATACATTTCTTCCTTTATGATAATAAGATGGCGTTCTTCAGAATTTTCCCCATCCAAGGAAATCCACCATGTCCCAAACACAGGCCATTCAGGCCATCAAC
>JAGRHK010000403.1 GCA_020444985.1 Candidatus Competibacteraceae bacterium | reverse complement strand
CATACATCACAATTGATGCATTCATCGGTAATCATTAACGCCATGACGGGCTCCTTTTTTGTTTTAACGGGAATGATAGGGGAGTCAATTTCCGAGTATTTTACTCAATTATTTCCGCGATGCGAATTTTGCCGACAACGCGGCTTCAACCTTGGGGTGAACGAATGGCGCAATGTCACCGCCCAGCTTGGCGACTTCCCGCACCAGGCTGGAAGAAATGAAGGCGTACTGTTCGGCGGGCGTCAGAAAGATTGACTCAATCTGCGGATTCAGACGACGGTTCATGCTGGCCAACTGGAATTCGAATTCAAAGTCAGCGACGGCGCGCAAGCCACGCATCAGCACATTTGCGCCAATGCTTTTGGCATAGTTCACCAGTAGGATATCGAAGCCGCGCACCTCGACATGCGGCAGATGCGCAACGACCTCATTCACCAGTTCTACCCGTTCCTCCAGCGAGAACAGGGGTTGCTTATTGGGATTGGCAGCGATACTGACGACCAGCCGTTCGAACATGCGGGCGCCGCGTTCGACCAGATCAGCATGCCCGTTGGTAATGGGATCAAAGGTGCCGGGGTAGATAGCGACGACAGACATTAGGAATTCCCTCAGTGCGGATAAGCTTGCGTCGATTATCTGGAAAGCTGCGAGCTAAGGCAAATCCAGAAATCAGAGAGATAACAAAAGATCCCGCCGCACCAATCGGTAGGCCACCCTCCCTGCGGTTTTCTCTCGATGGAACGTCCAGTGCGCTGGTAATGGCGGTCGAGGTTGATCCGCCTGGATTTCCAGATAAATCCAGGCCATTGTCGCCAGCCAGCCGCCCTGTTCCAGAAGGGCGCACGCAGGTTCCAGCAAATTTTCGCTGAACGGTGGGTCGAGCCATACAATGTCAAACGGGGTTCCCGGCGAGCGCAACCAGGCCAGCGCATCAAACTGATCGACTCGGGCGTTTGAAACGGACAATCGGTCAAGATTGTCCCGCAGGGCGTGAACTGCCCGTGGCTGGCGTTCGACAAACACTACTTCCGCCGCCCCGCGCGACAGCGCCTCAATACCCAACGCGCCACTGCCAGCAAATAAATCCAGGCAACGCGCGCCCGGCAAGACCGGGGCCAACCAGTTAAATAGCGTTTCCCGCACCCGGTCCGGGGTGGGTCGCAATCCGGGCAAGCCTGGAAATTCCAGACGCCGGCTGCGCCATTGTCCGCCGATAACCCGCAACGCTTGCGTCGATTGCCGATGAGATTTCATAAGTTATCATAACCTTTTGATTCTATGTTGCCATCTTCAAAGGCCTGCGCCGCCAACTCGAACGCCCTTGAAATTCTGGGATTGAACCCTATTACCCTTTCCAAAGAGGAGGCCAAGCCGACTCGCCCGATTTGCAGAGTAACGAAGGAGAATAATCACCATGCCCGCGAATAAATCGACCCTGGAGCCTCGCAACGACCCGGCAGCCGGGAAGAAGCCTTCTCTTGCGGAATCCGCCACGTCAGAAACGTCCATACCGGTTAGCGGGGAAGACATGGACACTCTGGCGAACAGCGAAGAGTTCGATACGCTCCAGCGCGATTTGGATCAAGCCTTGGCTAAGGCGGATGAGCACTGGAAATTGTACTTGGGCGCACATGCCGAGATGGAAAATTTGCGCAAGCGCACCGAGCGCGACGTACAAAACGCCCATAAATTTGCCTTGGAGCGATTTTTCAATGAATTGCTGCCGGTGCGCGATAGCCTGGAAATGGGTCTGGCGGCGGCTGGCGAAACCACCGATATCGCTAAGTTACGGGAAGGCGTCGACCTGACGCTCAAGCAACTGAGCGCGGCGATGGAAAAATTCGGCGTTCATGAAGTCAACCCGGTCGGCGCGCGGTTTGACCCGCACCAGCATGAGGCAATGGCGATGGCCCCTACCGATCAGACGGAACCCAATACGATCTTGCAGGTTGTGCAAAAAGGCTATGTTCTGAATGACCGTCTGATTCGCCCGGCCAAAGTGATTGTCGCCCAGGCCCTGCCTCCGCTCGCCCGTTGACGAATTCTCCATTTTTGGACAACTCACTACCCTTGAAAATGAGCCTGTTCGCCCCCACCTGCTTTCAACAGGCAAAGACTTCAAACAGCGAATTCGATGAGAGAGTACAGACCATGAGCAACATTATCGGCATTGACTTGGGCACTACCAATTCCTGCGTAGCGGTTATGGAAGGCGGTAAGCCCCGCGTGATTGAAAACAGCGAAGGCGACCGGACCACGCCGTCCATCGTCGCCTTTATGGAAGACGGCGAAATCACCGTCGGGCAGCCGGCCAAACGCCAGGCGGTCACCAATCCCCAAAATACCCTGTTCGCGGTCAAGCGATTGATTGGCCGTCGTTTTAATGAGCCAGAGGTGCAAAAGGACATCGATCTGGTGCCCTACAAGATTGTCAAGAATGACAATAATGACGCCTGGGTTGAAGCACGGGGCAAAAAGATGGCGCCGCCGGAGGTTTCCGCGCGCGTGTTGATGAAGATGAAGAAAACCGCTGAGGATTATCTCGGCCATCCGGTCACCGAGGCGGTCATCACTGTGACGGCCTACTTCAACGACAGTCAGCGCCAAGCCACCAAGGACGCCGGGCGCATTGCCGGTCTGGAGGTCAAGCGCAT
>JAGRHK010000402.1 GCA_020444985.1 Candidatus Competibacteraceae bacterium | reverse complement strand
AGTATCCAGGGCTTCTTCTCCTGTATAACGATAGTTGCGAAGCCAATCATAAATACTCGTTCGATCGATACCTAAAAAATTAGCAACAAGTTCTGGGCTATAATGCTTCTCTTCAACTGCTCGAACCGCAATTCGCCGGAGGTAATTCATGACTTCATCCGGGATTTTACGCGCATCAAACATCCATTCCGCGTTCATCGCAGCACCTCCTCTATAAACTTTAAAGTATCTAAAGAGGTTTTCTATATTTTTTTAGACAATTCGATTAACACTCAGTTCGTTGATAATGTAGGGTTAATCATTGGCAAGACTACGGCAGTCGGGCAAGGCGCGGGCAACGTATTCACCGTGAGCGCGGCGGGTAGTCAGCGTCCAGTAGCGGCGATGGGCGTCCAGTTCCACGCCATCCCACGGCCCGCCTGACCAAGCCTGCAAGCCCGGCAGATAACAGCCGTTCTTGCAGCCGATGTCCAAACCACGCCACATGGCATCCGCCAGACCGGCATAGCGATCCAGCACGTCCAGGACATACAGACTCTCCCGAAACCCCTGCGCATCACAGGCCTGTTCCCAACCCTTCAGGTCATGGCGGGATATCAGCGCCTCGGCGACTGGGCGCATTGCGGCCGGCAGCGTATTCAACAGTGACGCCAACGCGCGCGGTCGACGCCAAACCGGCGGTGACCCGCACAAGGCATTGCGTAGTCGCCAAGCTAGCCAGCGACCTTGTTCATCGGTGGCCCGGTAAGCTTCACGCTTCCGCATGGCGATTTATTCTTGCGATTACATATCCACTTGCGGCAAAGTTCGTCCATTATTATAGATTCGTAATCATTTCCACGAGGAGAAAACTCTTATGAACAGCTTCAATCATCATGTCCTGAGCGCTGCGGTGAGCGCCGTTCTCCTGGGTTTGGGTGGACTGGCGCATGCCGAGGATACCATCAAGATCGCCGTGGCCGGCCCCATTACCGGTCCGGTCGCTCAGTACGGCGACATGCAGATGATGGGCGCGCAAATGGCCGTCGAGCAACTCAACGCCAAGGGCGGCGTTGACGGCAAGCAACTGGAAGCCGTACTCATCGACGATGTCTGCGAACCCAAGCAGGCGGTCGCGGTCGCCAACCAGATTGTTAATGACAAAATCAAATATGTCGTGGGCCACCTCTGTTCCGGCTCCACTCAGCCTGCCTCCAAGATCTATGAAGACGAAGGCATCCTGATGATTACTCCGGCGGCGACCAATCCGAGCATCACCCAACAAGGCTACCAGATGGTGTTCCGCACCATCGGCACCGATGACCAGCAGGGTCCCACGGCGGGCAACTACATCGCCGATCAGATCAAGCCCAAACACATGGCGGTGATCCATGACAAGCAACAATATGGTCAGGGCATCGCCGAGGAAGTCAAAAAAACCGTCGAAACCAAGGGCATCAAGGTCGCGCTGTTCGAGGGTGTCAGCAAGGGGCAAACCGACTTCTCGGCGCTCTGCACCAAGATGAAAAGCGAAAACATCGATTTCGTCTACTACGGCGGCTACCACCCGGAACTGGGCCTGATTCTGCGCCAATGCCGGGAACAGGGATTTGACGCTAAATTCATGGGGCCAGAAGGCGTCGGCAACAAGGATATCAGCGCCATTGCGGGTCCGGCCTCAGAAGGCTTACTGGTCACGCTGCCTGCCGATTTCAGCGCCGATCCGGCTAATGCTGATCTGGTCAAGGCCTTCAAGGATAAGAAGCAGGATCCCACCGGACCGTTTGTCATGCCCGCTTACTCGGCAGTGCAAATCATTGTGGATGCCATCAAAGGCGCGAAGACCGAAGACCCGGTCAAACTGGCGGACTATATCCATAAGAACAGCTTTGACACGCCGATCGGCAACGTCGCGTTCCAGGAAAATGGCGACCTGAAGGAATTCCAGTTCGTGATCTTCGAGTGGCACGCCGACGCGACCAAAACGCCGGCGAAATAGGTCATAAAAAATAGCGAGTAGGAGATAGTGAGGATTACCACTGGCTAATCGCCTATCTCCGAATCCCTCGCTCAACGCCTGTCATCCCGCTCAACGCTCCGCCTATCTCCGGTTTCCCATGCTCGAATTCTCCCAGCAGATCATCAACGGCCTGACCCTGGGCAGCATCTATGCCCTGATCGCGATCGGCTACACCATGGTGTACGGCATCATCGGCATGATCAATTTCGCTCACGGCGAGATTTACATGGTCAGCGCCTACATCGGCTTGCTGACGGTCACCGCGCTCACGGTGCAGTTTGGCGTAGAAAACGTCCCGTTGATTCTGCTGTTCACTCTGGCGGTCAGCATCCTGATCACCAGCGCTTACGGCTGGACCATCGAACGGGTCGCTTACCGTCCCTTGCGCGGCAAACCCCGCCTGATCCCGCTGATTTCAGCCATCGGCATGTCCATCTTTCTGCAAAACTATGTGCAGATCGGCCAGGGGGCGCGCGACTTGTCCATGCAGCCGCTGATCAGCGGCGGCTGGCGCTTCGGCCCCGAAGATGGTTTTCAGGTTTATTTGTCTTACATGCAGGTGTTGATTGCCGTGGTGACGGTGATTTTCATGACAGCGCTGACGCTGTTCATCGCCCGTTCGCGCCTGGGACGCGCCTGCCGCGCTTGCTCCCAGGACTTGACGATGA
>JAGRHK010000401.1 GCA_020444985.1 Candidatus Competibacteraceae bacterium | reverse complement strand
ATCACGCCAGAGCAAGTGAACTACGATGGCAACTATCCCTATCGTGGCAAGAAAGGGCAATATCGTGAGGAGACCGTCGAAGTCGCCTCATTGCCCGCCAATCCCTGGGGTTTGTACGAAATGCACGGTAATGTTTGGGAATGGTGCCAGGACTGGTATGGAGACTATACCCAAGGTCCGATAACCGACCCCACCGGCTCGGAGACTGGCGAGGGGCGCGTTCTGCGGGGTGGTTCCTGGATCCGCCTCGGTCGCTACGTGCGCTCCGCGTATCGCCGCCGCTTCGACCCCGGTCTTCGCCTCGTCAGCTTCGGTTTCCGGCTTGCCCTAGGTCCCGAGCGCTAGCAAGAGAGGCCAGCAAGTCGAGGCGGGCTGGCTCGACCGTGCACGAAGCGCCTGGAAGGTGCGAGAAGCGCGGGCGTGCCCGGCCCGCCGGCGGGTTTTCAGGTGGGTGATGTGGAAATCAGGTTCAGACGCGCCTCATTGCGACACGTAACGCGATCGCACATTATCTATCGCCAGGTTAAAGGCTTTTTGCAGCTCTGCACTGCTCTGTATGGAGACTTGGAGATCTTGCAGGCGGCCATCCGCCAGCCCGTAAATCCAGCCGTGCAGCATTAAGGATTGTCCCCGTTTCCAGGCATCGCCCACCAGCGTGGTGCGGGCGACATTGCGCACCTGCTCAATAACGTTCAACTCGCACAAGGCGCGCCAGCGCGTATCGTTGTCCGGCAAGGCGGCCAACAGCTCGGTATGCCGGTCGCGCACATCCTGGATGTGGCGCAACCAGTTGTCGATCAAGCCCAGCGCCGGCTCTTCCAGGGCGGCCTTGACCCCGCCGCAACCGTAGTGGCCGCATACGATGATGTGTTGAACCTTGAGCACATCGATAGCGAATTGCATCACCGACAGGCAATTCAGATCGGTATGCACCACCACATTGGCGACATTGCGATGGACAAACACTTCTCCTGGCTGCAAGCCTGTGATCTGGTTGGCCGGCACTCGGCTGTCTGAACAGCCGATCCACAAATAAGCAGGGGTTTGAAGCGCCGCCAGTTCAGCGAAAAACTGAGGGTCGGCCGCCGTCATTTCCTCAGCCCAGCGGGCATTCGCAGCAAACAACTCGGGCAAGTACTTCATTGGATTATCCTGGGCCGCACACGCGGCGCGCATCCGATTAAGGGGTAATTGTTGATAAATTTTTGATCAATAATTCTTATTCTGTCAGGCGCTCTTGAATTCGATCAAATATAATTGCGTTGCGCCAAAAAATTCGCGGGGGATATCGTATCCCGATATCCCCCACTGGAATGATCCATTCCGGGCAAGCCGTTCTGGATTTTACGGCTTATTCGCCAATGATCTTACGCACCACATCGGTCATGGAGATGACGCCGACGGGCTGATCATTTTCGGTGACCACCAGGCGATGCATACGCCGCCCGGTCATCAGGCTGACCGCATCGCTCAGCAACATGCCGGCATCGCACGTAGCGCAACCTGGACTCATGACGTCCTTGGCCAACAAGGCGCGGGCTTCGTCAGGCGACCGGCCCTGCCGCGCCAGCACCATGTCGGTTTGCGACACCACGCCAATGGCCTTGCCGCTGGCATCCATGACCACCACCGCATGAATTTCCTTGTTGACCATGATCTTGGCCACCGTGCCTACCGTGTCTTCCGGTATGCAGGAAATGATGCCGCGATGCATGAGGTCTTGAACCTGGGTTCCGTCATCGGTGATGGTGATGGCTTCCGCCTGATCCACGCTAGGCAGCGGTTCGGACATCGGGTAGGGGTGCGGGGTGTTATGCATGTCGTCTTTGGGCAGCGTGGGGTGCACTGTAGCGACCGGCGGCTTGCCGCTGGCCCCCTGGCCAAATGCGGTCGCGCCGACCAGCACCGCCATGTTGCCATGCGGGTGCTTGTTTTCGTACATCAACTGATGAGCAACCGGGACTTCTTCGTAAGTAAACGCGCGCGACAGGCAAGGATCGAGCAGGCCGCGCAGGGCCAATTCGTTCATCTGGTTGGATTGCTCGGTATTGGCGAAGTGGGAGCCTTGCAACCGCTTCTGGCGCATCCACAGATAGCGCAGATCGACCGTGGCGTTGTACCCGGTCGTCCCCGCGCACACCACGACCATGCCGCCGGTTTCGCAGACAAAGATCGACGTGGGAATGGTGGTTTCGCCCGGATGCTCGAACACGACATTCGGCGCGCGCTTTTCGCCCAGGACTTCCCAGATTTTCGCGCCGAAGGCCCGCACGCCTTTCATCCACTTGGCGTAACCCACATTGTCTTTCCAGTGCGGCAACATGCCCCAGTGGTCGAACTCGTTGCGATTAATGCAACCTTTCGCGCCCAGCTTCATGCAGTAGTCGAACTTGTCTTCGCCGGACACCATGGCCACCGAGGTCGCGCCCGCCGCCTTGACAATCTGGATCGCCATTGATCCCAGACCGCCCGCGCCGCCCCAGATCAAGGCAACATCGCCCTTCTTGATCGCGTTCGCGCCCCAGCCGTGCAACATGCGCCAAGCGGTAGCCGCCACCAGGGTGTAAGACGCCGCTTCTTCCCAGTTCATGTGCTTGGGCTTGGGCATGCATTGCTGCGCCTGCACCTTGGTAAACTGGGCAAAGCTGCCCCAGTTGGTCTCGTAGCCCCAGATCCTGAAGGC
>JAGRHK010000400.1 GCA_020444985.1 Candidatus Competibacteraceae bacterium | reverse complement strand
GCAAGTCCTTTGCTCAGGATCATCCCTCGCCTTGGGAAACCGCTTGGCAAGAGGCCGGTTTACCGGTTCAAGTGGTTGCTGGCTGTCAGGTCGAACCGTTGCCGTTGCCTCCTCAACCGTTAGTCCCGCCCAATGCCGATCCGGCGCAGGCTGCGCTGGCGCGCATCGCCACCCGGCTGCCTCCTGATCTGAGCGCGCCTGATCCGCCGCCTGATCCGGCAGAGACCTTGCGTCGCCGGTTGATTGATGCGCTTTGGGTAGTCGAACGACATCCTGAACAGTTGACTCGATATTTACCGGAGATGGAACAAGCGGCGGCGGCTCAGCCCGGAACGCCGGGTGTGGAGCCATTGTTACGCCGGTTGCGCCGTCGGGCCGCATGGGAGCCGTTCCTCGCCGTCGAGAGCAGCGCCGGTCTGCGTTACCTCGAAGTTCCTGGATGGCAACCGGAAACGCCTTCTTTACGGGTACGCAAAGCGTTGACTTCGCCGATTGCATCCGATGAGCAAGTGCTGTTCGGTGTAGAGCAACTGGGGCTGCTGACCACGAACGCGACGCCAACCCGGTTACAAATCGAATTGCGCGTCATGGAGTTACGCTACCTGCCGCCACAACCCTTGACGGTCTGGCATCGACGGGACGATCAGCCGGAACAATCGGTGCTGCTGACGCCGGAAGCGCCCAGCCGGACGTTGAACATGACCCTGCCGCCGGGTGAGCATATCCTGCGCCTGGGTTTGGCCGATCCAGTCGCCAATCAGTTCCTGCGGGTGCGGGTGCGCGAACAACGAGGTAGAGTCTTTCACCCGGTTACTGACGACCTCAAGCGGCTGTACCAGGTCGCTACCGTTGCCGAACCCTGGCGGACTCGATTGGAAGGCCCCGCTTGGCTGCGCATCGACGAATGGCGGCGTGGGGCGATGGACAGTCGCTATCGCTACTTCGGTCCGGGCCTGCACGACCTGGAGCTGCGCCCGGTTCCGGGCCAGCGGGAAGCCCTGTTTCGCGTTCATCGCCAACAGGCCGGGGATGCGCCGCGCGAAACTACGCCGCCGCGCGTCACACACTGGGTGCTGAAAGCGGTTCCGGATGCTCCGACGCGGGTTCCCGCCGCGCCGCCGCCTTCCGCCTGGGTTCTGACCGACCGCTATGCGCTGGGCGAGCAGCAGGCGGGAACCTGGGGATTCGGCGCGACCGTGGCGCGCTCCATTCCTCCACCGGACGAGGATGGCGGGCAGGCCGACGAGTATCTGGAAATGGCCGGCAGTTACCGCTATTACGACGAAATCGGCCGCAATCACTATGAAATGGAAGCGCTTTACCGCTGGCATCAGCGCGGCGACCCGAGCTTTGGCCTGCGCGCGCGCTGGCAGCATGACAGCGATTGGCCGGGGGTAACCTATCAGCTCGGTTGGGAAGGTTACGCTCAACAGTCTGAAGCTTGGGCCTGGAATTCGACCGTGCGCGGCCAGATTCGCCAGCGCCGCGACCTGACGCCGAAGTTGCGCCATACGCCCAGCCTGGGATTTTTCCAGCGCTGGCTGGGGCAGCAATCCGCCTATGATGATCAGCCCGGTTACGTCGATCAGGACGTGTTCAGTCCGTTCAAGGACTTCCACCGGCGTGGTTTGGCGCTGGCGGATACGCTGGTTTACCGGCCCTGGTTGGACACGCTGTGGCATGGCGACGCGGCGCTGACTTCGGATGAGCGCGGGAATTTGTTTGATCCTGAGCACTTCAGCGCCGGCCTTGGTTGGAAGCAGCGTCTGGGCGCCTGGCAGGCGGACCTTGGTTACGACTGGACTTATTATTTCGCGCAAGGCGACCGCGATTGGGATCGGCCTGAAGCCACGCAAAGCCATACCGTGCTGGGTCGTCTGCTTTGGGACGGGCATTGGGGCGGCAAGGGTCGGCTCAATCTGGAACTGCGCGCGCAATATGATCTGAATAGCCGGGATCATGGCGCTTGGCTGTCCGCGCAATGGTTTCCAGATCGAGGCCGGGGTTATCGTGATTTTCGCAGCGTGGATTTCCGCGACCTGCGCGAACGGCGTCTGCCGCTTGGATTCAATAACCGCATGGATGCGCCGCCCGGCGAGGATGATCCACAATGAATGCGTCGGCCAAGCCTCCCGGAGCGCCGCCCCGCAGGCCGAGCCGCTGGCGCGAACCCCAAAAGCCCTGGCTGAAGCCCGATGCAGCCACGCTCCGGCACATCCTGCGCGCGGGTTTGCCGCCCGTGCTGGCGCGCGCCTATCAAGGCTTGCTGGAACAACTGGCGAGCGATTTTCGGCGTGACTGGCCGGGGGTGCGCGATGACCCGCCGGACTGGGCGTTGCCGGTGGCGATTCACTATCGTTTATTTCTATTTCTCAGTCACGATCTGGAACAGCAGAGCACTCGCCTGATTGAATTAAGGCGATGGCAAACGGCCTATGGCCAACGTTACAGCCAGGCGGTGACTGAAGCAGAGCGCCAGCATCATCTGCTTGAATTTGCCCATTATCTTGGCGCGAATTGGCGGCAGCAGGCGGCGGATCGCCGGGCATTGCAGCGCTGGCTGGACTATGACGCGATCGTTGAGCGCTGTCAGCGTCGGCGGGCGGCCGGCGATCAGCGGCTGGCCCTGGTCCTGGAGCGCCTCGGTTTTCTGAGCGCCGGCTTGCTGAAACAACTCCGTGGACAG
>JAGRHK010000003.1 GCA_020444985.1 Candidatus Competibacteraceae bacterium | reverse complement strand
CATACGCCTTACGTTTGGCGGGCATTGGGCGGCGCGTTCTTTGTCGCAGGGGTGTTGGTCATGGTGTACAACATCTATATGACCGTACAAGCGGGGCGGCGCGAGCAGGCAGCGCTTGAGGCCAAGCTGGCGGCCAAACTGGCCAAAGCCTGAGAGCGCTGGAGAGCAAAACCATGCGACATGAACATATTGAAACCAACTCAGCGTTGATGTTGGTGCTGATTCTCCTGGTCATCAGCATTGGGGGACTGGTGGAAATCGTTCCACTGTTTTACATCAACGAAACGCTTGAAAAAGTCGATGGGGTGCGTCCCTACACGCCATTGGAAATTCGCGGTCGCGACATCTACGTCCGCGAAGGTTGCTACTTGTGCCATTCTCAGCAGATTCGTCCGTTCCGCGATGAATGGTTGCGCTATGGACACTACTCGCTGGCGGCGGAATCGCAGTATGACCATCCCTTCCAGTGGGGGTCCAAGCGCACTGGTCCCGATCTGGCGCGACTGGGTGGCAAGTACTCCGACCAATGGCATGTCCAGCATCTGAAAGCGCCGCGCTCGGTCGTGCCGCAATCCATCATGCCCAACTATCCGTGGTTGCTGGACAACGATCTGGATTACAAGGATGTGGGTAGCCGGATGCGCGCCTTGCGGATAACCGGCGTACCTTATTCTGTGACCCAGGCGGAGTACGACGCCAATGTCCAGAAATACGGCCAAGCGATCGCCGATCAACTGGATATCAGCAAGGCTCAGGACAGTTTGCTTCAACAGGCGCGCGAAAAGAATTTCGACGGTCTTCCCGACCGGATCACCGAAATGGAGGCGCTGATCGCGTACTTGCAGGTACTCGGCACAATGGTGGACTTCACCCAGTACGACGAAGGCTATTTTGTCGAATTCCGCTAAATAATCTGAGCCTGTCCCTCTTCCTTCATAGAGGAGGGGGACGGCGTGGAGCCTGGCCTCATGTTTGACTGGCTGATGTGGTTCGCCCACATGGAAAATTCCAAGCCGCTGGCGCTGGTAATTTTTTTCATCGCGTTTTGCGGCATCCTGCTTTATGTATTCACCGGCAAACAGCGCGCTCGGCGGCTGGAATCCTACAAGTACATACCGTTTGATGAGGATGAATCCCAGCCATCCGAGCTTCATGGTTTCGCCCGCGATGACCAACGGGCGCGGATTGAAACCCAATCCCGCAATGGTGACGGACAATGACTGATAATACGAATACCTCCCAACCCTCCTCAGGCGCGGTGCAAACCACCGGCCATGCTTGGGATGGCGATCTTCAGGAATACAACAATCCACTGCCACGCTGGTGGCTGTGGTCTTTCTACGGAACTGTGGTGTTCTCGATTTTCTATTGGTTCATCTACCCCTCGTGGCCGGTCGGGGATACCTGGATCAAGGGCTTTGGCACGGTTGCCTATACGACCGTGGACAAGGCGACTGGCAAGGAGCAGGAGAAGGAAGTTCGCTGGAATACCCGCGCCCTGTTACTGGAGGAACTGGGGAATGCCGCGAATGATCCGCAGCGCAAGCAGATGCTGGCCAAGGTAGAGGCCGCAGATTATGAGCAAATCGTCAAGGATCCGAAGATGATGGAATTCGTGCGCTCGGTCGGCAAGGGCCTGTTTGGCGATAATTGTGCAGCCTGTCATGGTGGCGGCGGTCAGGGCGTGGTGGGCCTGTATCCGAATCTGACCGATGACGATTGGCTGTGGGGCAGTGGCATCGACAAGATTCATGAGACGCTAATGCAGGGTCGTAATGGTTTCATGCCGGCTTTCGGCCAAGTGCTCAAACCGGAGCAACTGGATGATGTGGCCGAGTATGTGCTGACGCTGTCGGATGAAGCGCTGCAAAGCGAGGCGGCTGAACGGGGCAAGGCGATTTTCCAAGGGCAGGTCGGTGGATGCTACTACTGCCACGGGGCCGACGCCAAAGGCCTCTCTGCGTTGGGTTCGGCCAATCTGACGGACAAGATCTGGACGATTGCCAACGTCCCAGCCCAGAAAACGCTTGAAGACAAGAAAGCCGTGATCAAGAACTTTGTTGCCAAGGGCGTGCATAATACCCGGACCATGCCGGCTTGGAAGGATCGTTTGTCACCGACCGATATCAAGTTGCTGGCTGTTTACGTTCGCCAACTGGGTGGCGCTCAGTAAGTCTCCAAGCGCTGATTCGTCCATTCATGCTCACCCCCCGCTTGGGGGGTGAATCGTTTCTGCCGGTCCCCATTTTCTTGTGGCCTGGACGAAGCGCAGCGTTATCCGGGAGGGCCTCGCATTATGCGTTAGTGTGGAGTGAGCAGCATGTCATTCCGGATTTTTGGGGATCGACTGTCAGAAAATTTTACAGTGCCGTTTTTTTTCGGTCTGTAAACCGGCTTTTCTCATTCTCTTCTCATTGAGTTGATATGATAAAATTTTAATTCTTTTACGGGTCTAATTCCCCGCAGCTTGCTGCGTACCATCTCGCTTTTGATACCCCGCAGCTTGCTGCGGGGTCGTTCATTCATATTCAAAATCTTTGTTGTAAACTTGGTTGTCACTTTAGCGCGCTGACGACCGTCATCATCGCCGACGAACACGCCCTCTATGATTCCATACTTATTCAAAATCAGCAAGATGCTCACATGAAACAACAGCGGCTATCACACCTTGCTCTGTCAGAATACCCAGGATAATGCGGTTTGTTTATATCCACCTAAGCCGACACGTTCGAATCCCGTCCAACACACTTGATTGGCGAGCAGAGTCCTCGTGAGGCAAAGGCTTAACCAGTAACGCTGGATAACCGATCGTGTGTGGCTCAATGCGTCTTCCTGAATCCCCCGATTTAATTGTTCAGCAAACGCCGTGATGAACGTGAGAGGTTGGGTGACAATCATTCGGTGTTTCCTGAGCAGACCGTTGTTTATACAAGCCCAATCTTATCCAAAATGTCGAACGCCAAGGATTAGTCGTGTTGAGGTGGGTGATGAGTTGATGGAGGTTAAGAATCGTCTACGGCTTACGTCAATATTCTGATAATTCTGCAATTATTCTTATTTGGCATAGGCCCAATGCCAGCTTGAAGCTTACGCCTGACTCAGTGATGAGGAAGAAAAAGTAAAAACAAGTCATGGCGCATCATTGTTGAGAGATATTCAGGTTGCGTCGAACCTTTGACGTCTATGGAAGTAAGGATCGGCCCTTTTAAGGTATATTATTTATTATTTTCAATCAGTTTTATCTGATGGTCTGTTTTGTGCTTGTTCCTCAACGCATTCATCATCTTCTTGAAGCAAGCACTTTAACCCATGAAAGCCGTCATTCTTGCCGGGGGCCTGGGCACCCGTATCAGCGAAGAAAGCCATTTGCGACCGAAACCCATGATTGAACTCGGTGGGCGGCCGATGCTTTGGCACATCATGAAAATCTACTCTGCGCATGGCATCCACGATTTCGTGATCTGCTGCGGTTATCGCGGTTATATCATCAAGGAATATTTCGCTAATTATTTCCTGCACATGTCGGATGTGACCATCGACATGACGCGCAATAGCATGGAAGTCCATCACCGTCATGCCGAGCCTTGGCGGGTGACGCTGGTTGATACCGGACTGGAAACGATGACCGGAGGGCGCATTCGCCGGGTGCAGGAATATCTGAATGACGAAACCTTCTGCCTGACTTACGGCGATGGGGTCGCTGATATCGATATGCCTGCGCTGATGGCCTTTCATCGGCGTGAACGGGCGTTGGTGACAATCACCGGGGTACAACCCAGCGGGCGTTATGGGGCGCTCGAAGTGGAACAGGAACGGGTCATGTCGTTCCGTGAGAAACCAAAGGGCGATGGCGCTTGGACCAGCGGGGGGTTCTTTGTAGTCGAAGCTGCGGCGCTGGGCTACATCGCGGGAGATCAAACGATCTGGGAGCAGGAACCTCTGGAGCGCATGGCCAAAGAAGGGCAACTGGCGATTTTCAAACATCACGGCTTTTGGGCGGCGATGGATAGTATGCGTGACAAGGGCTATCTGGAGCAGCTATGGGCCAGCGGTCAGGCGCCCTGGAAGGTCTGGACATGAATCCGGCGTTCTGGCCAGGCCGGCGAGTGCTGGTGACCGGTCATACGGGCTTCAAGGGTGGCTGGCTGAGTCTCTGGTTGCAGCACTGGGGAGCGGAGGTCACAGGCTATGCGCTGGCTCCGCCAACCGCGCCGAGTTTGTTTGAAACCGCCCGCATAGGCGAGGGCATGCAATCGATACTGGGCGATGTGCGGGATTTTGCAGCGCTGCGAGCCGCCCTGTTGAACTGCCGTCCAGAGATCGTCTTTCATTTGGCGGCGCAGCCGTTGGTGGCGCCGTCCTATCAGCAACCGGTCGAAACCTACGCCACGAATATCATGGGAACCGTGCATCTGCTGGAAGCGGTGCGACAAGTCGGCGGTGTGCGGGCGGTGGTCAATGTCACCAGCGACAAGTGCTATGCCAATCAGGAATGGCTGTGGGGCTATCGGGAGAATGAGCCAATGGGCGGCGACGATCCCTATAGCAGCAGTAAGGGTTGTGCGGAGTTGGTGACGGCGGCTTATCGAGCATCCTTTTTTCCACCGACGGACGATGCGCAACATGGTGTGGCGCTGGCCTCGGCGCGAGCTGGAAATGTGATCGGCGGCGGTGACTGGGCAGCTTATCGGTTGATTCCAGACTTGATTCGCGCATTCCAGGCGGGCCGACCAGCGCCAATCCGATGTCCCGAGGCCGTGCGGCCTTGGCAGCATGTCCTGGAGCCGCTCAGTGGGTATTTGATGCTGGCGGAACAGTTGTGGGACGCCGGATCCGCATTTGCGGAGAGCTGGAATTTCGGGCCTGTGGAGACCGATGCCCGGCCCGTGCATTGGTTGGCCGATCGATTCGTCGCCCTGTGGGGGAATGGCGCAAAGTGGGTCATGGATGGCGAACCGCATGTGCATGAAGCGCATTATTTGAAGCTGGATTGCGCCAAGGCCTGGGAGAAATTGCTCTGGTCGCCCCGTTGGAATCTGGAGCGGGCGCTCGCGGAAACAGTGAACTGGTATCAGGCGCATCAGGCCGGCGCGGATATGCAAGCGGTAACCCTGGCGCAGATTGAGCAATTTCAGGGTTCAGGGAATGCAGTCATGCAAGTGCTTGAACGAATCCAGATGGAGGCGATGGTATGAATGTAGTGCAACAAATCGTCACGGTCCGTAAAGATGGACAGATCACTTTGCCAGTGCCCCAGCCAGCGGGAACGCAGGTCCGGGTGATTGTGTTGGAGGCGTCGGACGGAGAGCAGGATGCGGCCATTGCACGGGCGGATTGGCGGGAACCCAGTGGTTTTATCCGGCACGTATTGGCGGATCCTGCCGAGGATGTATGGAATGTCCTTTAAAATTCAAGCAGGGGGCATCTATAAGTTGCCGCTTCCCTTTACTGATCTTGCGAGCGGCAGGGCGCGCCCGGCCTTGGCGCTGAATGCGCCGGATGTGCATGGCGATATCCGTTTCTTATTCATTACTACGACGCCGGTGTACAGTTCCGAGCATGGCTATGCCCTGGATGCTGCCGATTATGCGGGGCCACCGCTGCCATTTCCGAGTTTTTTACGCCTGGATAAGCCGTTTCTGCTGCATCACCGTTTGGTGATCAAGCCGTTGGCGCAGTTGAGCCAGGCTGCTTTTGCCAAAGTGTTCCGCCGATTGATTGAGGTCGAAATTCCGCGCTTTGCGAAACTGGAGCATGAGCCGCAATCTTTTGTTGCAGGCACAACGCCGATTCCTCCTTCGGGTAAAGTCATTGGCGCGCCGGAACTGGAGAATATGGTCGAGGCGGCATTGGATGGCTGGTTGACCACCGGACGGTTTAATACTGCATTTGAGCAGGCGTTAGGAAAATTTCTGGGTCTGCCACACGTCTTGACGGTCAACTCAGGATCGTCGGCGAACTTGTTGGCGGTGTCTGCGTTGTGTTCGCCGTTGCTGGGCAAGCGCGCGTTGCAGCCAGGGGATGAGGTGCTGACGGTCGCTGCGGGATTTCCGACGACGGTGAACCCGATTCTGGTGAATGGATTGACGCCGGTGTTCGTGGATGTAGCGCTGGGGACGTACAACGTCAACGTCGAGCAGTTGGCGGCCGCGATCGGACCGCGCACCCGGGCGATCATGCTGGCGCATACATTAGGGAATCCATTTAATCTGGATGTAGTAACGCGCTTGGCCCACGAGTATGGCTTATGGTTGGTCGAAGACTGCTGCGATGCGCTTGGTGCGACTTGGCAGGGTCGCAAGGTGGGGACGTTTGGGGATATCGGGACGCTTAGCTTCTATCCGGCGCACCATATTACGATGGGCGAAGGCGGAGCGGTCTTCACCCGTGATCCGCTACTGGCGCGGATTGTCGCTTCGATTCGCGACTGGGGCCGGGATTGTTGGTGCGCGCCGGGGCGAGAGAATACTTGCGGCAAGCGGTTCGACGGGCGCTTCGGTGACTTGCCGGCGGGCTACGATCATAAATATGTGTATTCGCATCTCGGCTATAACCTGAAAATTACCGATATGCAGGCGGCTTGCGGGCTGGCGCAGTTGGAACGATTAGCAGAGTTTATTGATGCTCGGCGGCGCAACTTCCAGTTTCTTTTAGGGCGCTTGAAGAGTTGCGAGGAGTTTTTACTGTTGCCGGAAGCGACGCCAGGCAGCGAGCCATCCTGGTTCGGTTTTCCGGTCACGCTGCGCGCGGCGGCGGGAGTGCGGCGAGTGGATGTGTTGCGCTATCTGGATCAGTACCGGATTGGGACGCGATTGCTGTTTGCCGGTAACTTGTTGCGTCAGCCATATTTCCAGGGCCGAGTGTATCGATTGAGCGGGAGTCTGGTAAATACGGAAGTGGTCATGAACCAGACGTTCTGGCTGGGCGTGTATCCGGGACTGACTGAGGCCATGCTGGAGTCGGTGGCGGAACGGCTGGAAACGTTCTTCGGAGTCGGGTTTTGAACGCCGCCTCATTCCAAATACGGCCGACCGCCCTGCCTGGGTGTGTGGAGCTGCTGCCCCGGCGCCAGCAGGACGAGCGCGGCGGCTTCGTGAAGGTGTTTCATCGGGATACCTTCGCCCAACTGGGCCTGGAAACGGAATATCCGGAAGTCTACTACTCCCACTCCCGTCAAGGCGTGATTCGGGGCCTTCATTTCCAGTTGCCCCCTGCGCATCAAGCCAAGCTGGTTTTCTGCACCCAGGGTCGCGTACAGGACGCCGTGGTGGATTTACGGGTAGGCTCGCCTGCCTACCGCCAGTACGTCACCCTGGAGCTTTCCGCCGTAGCCGCCAACCTGATCTATATCCCTCCGGGTTTAGCTCATGGCTTCTGTGTACTGAGCGACTGGGCCACTCTGGTCTATCAGGTCGGCAGCCAGTACGCGCCGGATTTGGATGCCGGCGTACTCTGGAATTCCGTAGGCATTCCCTGGGCGACAAGCCAACCCATCATTTCCGACCGGGATATGAGCCATCCACCCCTTGCCGAATTTGCCAGCACCTTTCGCTATTCGGCTGAAGGTCTGATCACAGAGGTCTAGTCATGAAGATTTTAGTGACGGGCGCATCGGGATTTCTGGGTTCGCATCTGATTCCTCATTTGTTAAAGGGAGGGCATCGGGTGGGTTGCCTGCTGCGTGCGCGTTCGGCACTGAAGCGCGAGCTTGCTGCGTTGCCACACTGGGTTGTGGGAGACGAGGGTTCCGGTTTTCGGGGGGCGCTGGGCAGTTTCATGCCGGAGATGGTTGTGCATCTGGCGGCGCATTATGTGACCGAGCATCGCTATGCGGATATTGGGGTCCTAGTGCGCTCGAATGTGTTGTTTGGCGCCTATTTGTTGGAGGCCATGCGAGAAGTTGGGTGTGATGCGATGGTTTATGCCGGGACGTCTTGGCAGCACTATCGGGATCAGGAGTATGGCCCGGCCAATCTGTATGCGGCGACCAAGCAGGCGTTTTCGACCTTGGCGGAATTCTATCAGGATGCGGCGGGGCTGCGGTTATTAGAGTTACATCTCTATGATAGCTATGGTGAAAATGACTTGCGGGAAAAGTTGACAAATACACTCAAGATTTTCGCCGGCTCTGCCGATAAATTGCTTATGTCAAAGGGTGAGCAGCATATTCATCTGGTTCATGTGGATGATCTGAGCCGGGGGATTGCGATGGCTTGCGAACAGCTTCACGGTTTCAAAGCCGGGGAACGTCGTGTTTACCGCCTGCCATCGGACCAAGCGATTTCCGTACGCCAACTGGTGGCGCTCTTCAATGCCATTCATCCTGATCGTCCGGTCAATGTGCGATGGGGCGAGCGTCCTTACCGGGCGCGCGAAATATTTCAGCCCTGGGAGGCGGCGGATATTCTCCCCGGTTGGCGGCCGACCATCGACTTACCGACGGGGTTGCGCCGTTTGTACACCCATCGATGCCAAGCTCCACAAAAGTCATGACACGGGGGAATCATCATGTCTGATTTGCAAGATCTGCATGAATTGCTGGACGGCTTTGCCGCAGGCACGCTCGAAACGGACCAAAGCAAGCTTGAAGACCTCCGGGGGCGGCTGCTTTATCTCTACGGCGCGGGCAATGTTGGCAAGCGCTTGTTTCATAACCTGAGGGCGAACGGCATCACTGTGGCTGGCTTCATCGACCGCAATCCGGCAGTCACGCTCTCCGGCATCGATGCGCCCATTCATCTTCCTGACGATCCAGCGCTTGCCCCGGCGCACAACGATTGCACGATCATCCTGTCCGGACTGTTTCCGCTCAAGGTCTGCCAGGACATTAAAGCTGCGCTTGCGGCTTTGGGCTTCCGCCATGTCCATGCCTTGCACGAAGTCAACTTCAATCAGGTGAACAGCGGCGCGTTCCGTGAAACGCTATTCGACGACAGCTACAACAAGGTGGATATCTTGGGCAGCGACCGCCGCAAGCTGGAGCATGCCTTCGGTCTTCTGCAAGGCGATAGTGACCGGGCCTTGTTCCTGCGCTATCTGAAAGCCCACCTCACCATGGATTTCACTCGCCTGGACGAACCTTTAGATATAGCGCTGCAATACCTTGCCCATGACATTCCCGAAACCAAGGATTATTCCCGTTTCGTGGATTGCGGCGGCTACGATGGCGATACCTTTCGTCAACTCACGGCGCAAGGTTGTCCCATCCGCAGCTTGGCGGTTTTCGAGCCACAAACAGACCTGTACCGCAAATACGCGGCAACAGTGCAAGCGCATCCCGCTCGACCGGAACAAGCCTTTCTTTTTCCCTGCGGCGTTTATTCCGAAACGACCCAGTTGCGCTTCGCTACCAATGCCGAGGCCCAATCGGCTGCTCGGGTCAGCGCCAGCGGGGACAGCGTGATTCAATGCATCTGTTTGGATGACGCCTTGCAGGGTTTCGCACCGACCTTCATCAAGATGGATATCGAGGGTGCGGAAACCGCAGCGCTCAAAGGCGCGCGGGGGTTGATCCAGCACTACGGCCCTGCTCTGGCGATCTGCGTTTATCACGGTTTATCGGACCTTTGGGAAATCCCCTGCCTTATTGATTCCATGCGCAGTGACTACCGCTATTACTTGCGTAACTACAACTACTTGGGTCTAGAAACGGTGCTGTACGCCTTTCCTTCGTCGTCCGAGTGATGCTAAGAGGTAAATGAGATGAACGCTGAAATCAAGGCGAATGTCGACCCTAAGCGTACGCCTCTGGCCGAGGTTATTCCCTTGGCGCACCCCTTCACGGTTTATATCGAGGTCACGCGCTATTGCAATCTCCGATGCTTCTATTGCCTGATTGCCACCCAAGACGAAGAGCATGGCGCTATGCAACAACTCGGACTCAAGGTACAGCATATGGATCCCGAGTGGTTTCCCAAAGTGGTGGAGAATCTGCGCCAATTCCCCCAGGGTATTAAACGCGTTGTTTTTTCTGGTCTGGGCGAGCCGTTGATGAATCCCCGCTTACCCGAGATGATTCGTCAGGTCGCGGATGCCGGTATTACGGATCGCATCGATGTCATTACGAATGGCTTGCTGATTACGCGCAAGAAGGCCGATGAATTGATCCAGTCCGGATTGACCAATATCAATATTTCCATTCAAGGCGTCGATGCTGCGCAGTATATGGAGACCTGCAAGAAGGGCATCGACTACCCGCGTTTTCTGGAAAATCTAGCCTACCTGTATGAAAACCGTGGCGACATCAAAATCTATATCAAGGTGATAGACGCCACCCTGAAATCCAAGCAGGACGAGGAGAAATTCTTTGTCACTTTCGGCAACCTGGCTGATCGTATCTATATCGAACATCTGGTGGTCATGCAGCAGCAAATGGACGATCTCAAGCTGCTCGTTGATCCAACTAAAACTTTTTATAATGAAGAACTTGACTTGGATCGAAAAGTCTGTGGCCAGTCGTTCTATTTCCTGCAAATCGGCTGCAATTTCGATATTTTTCCTTGCCCAGTGCCGGGGCTGCCTCTGACTCTTTCCATGGGCAACATGAAGGAACAATCCCTGGTGGATATCTGGAATGGCCCACGCCGCAGGCAGCACTTGATCACCATGCTCAAGCTGGAAAAAGACACGATTCCGGAATGCCGAGGCTGTACTTGTTTCAACGCGATCAATGATCCGATGGAAAATCTGGATAAGGATGCACCGCGTTTATTGCAACGGTTCCTTTGAAGGAAGAACCCCGATGACTGCTGAAATCAAACCCATTTACGGTATCCAGCGCACCCGCTTATCCACGGCAGCGCCATTGTTCACACCGTACAGCATTTATGTGTTTCCCAGCACGTATTGCAACTTTAAATGCGTGTATTGCGCCCATGCGTTTTCACCCGAGGTCATCAAGGAAAAATACGGCCTGGAGCGTAACCACATGTCGCTGGAGACCTATCGGGAAATCATTGCCCAGATCGCTGAGTTTCCTAAGAAAATTCGTCTGCTCTCCCTGACCGGGCAGGGGGAGCCGCTGATGAACAAGAACATTCCGGAAATGGTGAGAATCGCTAAGGAAGCCGGAGTGGCCGAGCGCATTGAAATCATCAGTAATGGGCGGCTGCTGTCGCCAAAAATGGCGGATGGCCTGATCGAAGCGGGGCTTGACACGCTGCGTGTCTCCCTGCAAGGCCTGAATAGCCAGAAATATCAGGATATCGGTGGCGTCAAAGTGAATTTTGAGGAATTTCTCGCCAACATTCGCTATTTCCACCGCAACAAAGACGCTACGGATTTATTCATCAAGATCATGGATGTGGCGCTGGATCCCGGCGATGAAAGCCGTTTCTATGACCTGTTCCGCGATTGCTCCGACCGGATGTATGTGGAGCGCATGTTGCCCGCCTATGCCGGCGTGGAGATCACTGCCGGTATGCAAGTCGATTATGACCGTTACGGGCGCAAGATTTCCCAGCGCAATGTGTGCCCCTTGGCCTTTTACATGTTGGGCATCTTCCCCGAAGGGGACGTGGAACCCTGCGATACCATTTACAAGCCGATTGTCTTGGGAAATGTGCATAGTGAACGGCTGGTGGATATGTGGCGAGGCGAGAAATTGCGAGAATTCTGGAAATTGCATTTGCGGGGGGAACGGTATGCGAATGCGAAATGTGCCAATTGCAATGCGCCAAACGATGTCTCTCACCCCGAGGACCTTCTCGATGCGGACGCGGAGGCTTTGATGCAACGCCTGGCCGATTTTGAATTGGCGTCTTCAACATGAAAGCGCGCGTCATGACCAACCAGACGCCGATGGGCAAGCGCTCCCGATTGGCGGGAGCGTTGCCGCTGGCCACGCCGTACCTGGTCCAGGTTTTTCCGGTTTATGCCTGTAATTTTAAATGCAATTACTGTGTACTTACGCTGCCCAAGGCGGAAAGAGGCTATATATCCGACCAAAAATTTCTTGATTTGGCGCTTTATCGTAAATGTGTCGAAGACATCCGCAAGTTCCCCGATAAATTGCGCATGTTGCGTTTTGCCGGGACGGGCGAGCCTTTATTGCACCCCCACATTGACGAAATGGTCGCGATAGCGGCGGCAGCGGAGATTGCCGAATCGATTGATATCGTCACCAATGGCTCAATGCTGGTTCCTGATTTGTCTCGGCGATTGGTGGATGCCGGCGTCAATCGTATTCGCGTTTCGATCCAGGGCGTCAGTCAAGAAAAATACCGGGAGACGACAGGTACTTATTCTGATCTCAAGCGCATCGTCGATAATGTCAAGTATCTGTATTCCATCCGGAGCAATGTCCAGATCTACGTAAAAATTATCGATTCCACTTTGGAAAAGCCCGAGGATTTGGAGTGCTTTTACGCGCTGTTTGGCGATATCGCGGACATCCTGGCGGTTGAGTATTTATTGCCGGCGACGCCTTTGATCGATTACCCCCGTATTGCCGGCGCCGCTGCCATGGACAAGACACAGAATGGCGCGGCGGTAGCCACGACAGAGATTTGCCCGCAGCCCTTCTATATGTTGCAGATCAATCCAGATGGCTTTGCCGTGCCGTGTTGCGGGATGGAATCCCCGCTCAAACTGGCCCAACTCGCTGAAACTTCCGTGGGCGATGTCTGGCAAGGGGCAACCCTCAATGCTTTTCGCCGCGCCATGTTATCGAAACGCCGGTGCGACAACCGGGTTTGTGCGCATTGTGAGCAGTTCCGCTTCGCCATGTTTCCCGAGGATGTACTCGATGAGCGCGCGGAGCGGCTTCTGGAGGCCTATGCCAGTGACGATGACGACAAGCGCGCCTGAAAGGCGGTTTACGCGAGACCTGTCTGACGCCATTCGTGTCATTGAAGATCATGTGCCGCTTCCCGACCAAGGTTTACCCGAGGCGGTGTTCTTGATGGCGAGTCGGCTGACGCCCATGGTGAATGTGGACTTGCTCATTCGCAATGCCCAGAGGCAGATGCTTTTGACCTGGCGGGCAGACCCGATTTTTGGCCAGGGTTGGCATGTGCCTGGTGGCGTGGTCCGCTTGCAGGAAAGCTTCGCGGATCGTATTGCTGCTGTGGCAGCCAATGAGTTGGGCGTGATGGTGGCATTCCAACCTCAGCCCATCGGGGTGTATGAAACGGTGGATATTTCCCGGCCATTCCGTACTCACCATGTTTCGTTGTTGTTCGCCTGCGCGCTGGGCGGCGAACCCAAGGTCGCTCGCCGGCATCCCGGTGAGCCGCCATTGTCAGGGGAGTGGGATTGGCATTCGAGTTGTCCCGAAGCGTTTCTACAACCCCCATACCGCGCTTTTTTCACTGCGGTCGGCGAACAGCTTGAGAGGCGTTCGCGCTGGGCTATCGCAAAAACGACTTAGCTTTCGTAGGGCTGTTTAGCTTAATAAGGCTGAACGGTGGGTACCGCTAATACCGTGAAAAGTTGAGAGAGGAACACAACATGATTCCCATCAAAACAGTTGTTACAACGCTGCCTGCGCGTGTTCCGCTTCATCAGGCGGGTCCAGACACGGAAAGGCGGGTCTTGTTTGTGATTCCACCGACCCATACGGGGATTGATGGCATCACCAAGAATCTTGCCCAATACAAGGAAATTCCTTACGGCATATTATCCATCATTGCCTATGTGCAGGCGCGGACGCAGGTGAATGTCCAGTTCAAGATTCTCGACATGAATCTTTATGGGGATCCTGCCGAGCAATTGATCAGAAATAACCTGGACGAATTCCAACCGGACATCGTGGGCGTGTCGGGGTTATTTACGTCCATGTTCAACCAGGTGCGCGAAGTATCTGAAATCATCAAGGCAATCCGACCTCAGGCCTTGCTGGTGGTGGGGGGTAATGTATCAACGAACTGCCACGAGGAGTTGTTCAAATACAACCCGTATGTCGACGCGGCCTGCTTTTCCGAGGGCGAGATCCCCATGCTCGATCTGATCAATGCGGCGGACCCGCAAGCCCTGCTGGATTTCCATCAGGCCTGGATCACACGGGAAAAATATCAGAATGGCTTTCATGCGCACGCGCTCTATGTGGAAGATCTGGACGATATTCCGCCGCTGGATTTCGGCCTGTTGGACCTGGACTTGTACGACACCCGTTGTCGAAACAACAATCCCTTCCACAACGACGGTCGTGGTGGGAAACGGTTGCCGTTCATCAGTAGCCGGGGGTGTCCGTTCAAATGCGTGTTTTGCGCGGCAGGCTCGCTGTCTGGCACCAAGATGCGCTACATGAGTCCAAAGCGGTTTCTGGAAGACGTACGTAATGCGGTTGAGAAATTCGGTTTGACCAAGATCGTGATCAACGATGATCAAGCGCTATTACGCAAAGACCGCATGAAGAAAATTCTCGCCGGCTTGGCGGAGATGAATCTGATTCTGGAATTCCCAAGTGGCCTCAATGTCAAGTTCATCGATGCGGAACTCGCGCACCTGTTCAAGGCGGCGGGACTGGAAATCGCCAACCTGGCCATCGAATCCGGTTCAGAACGAGTACTAAAGGACATCATCGATAAACCAATGAAAGTAAAGGATGTCCGACCTGCCGTCGACATGATCCGGGGAAACGGCTTGCTGGTCCATGGCTTCTTCATCTTTGGCTTCGTCGGCGAGACGGAGGAAGACCGCCAGGCCACCATTGATCTCATTCGTACGGCTGGCATCGACTGGGCAAACATCTATGCAGCCGCGCCGATACGCGGTAGCCGCTTGTATCAGATATGTAAAGAAAAGGGGTTTATTACCGATGACAGCGACATACTCAACACGAATATCTACCAGTCGGATATTCGTACCTGCGACCTGGAGCCTGAAGAACTGACGCGCTATGTCTATCGCGTCAACCTGGATGTCAATTTCATTAATAACTACCGCTTGCTGAACGGGGATTACGATATCGCCATCGGTTATTTCAGCAACGTGGTAAACAATCATCCGGAACATGCTTTCGCGCATTATGCGCTTGCCAAGGCCTATAAACTGCAAGGCGGCCATCAACAGCAAGCCAAAGAGCATATTCATATTTATCAGTCTATCGTGGCCAGAGATCCGGATTGGGCCGCCCGAGCCAAGGAGTTCGGCGTACAGTAACGTTTAACCGGTTGTTGCCATCAGAGCTATGCCTATGAAAGTTCTGCATATCACTGCCCATCTCGGTGGGGGAGTTGGCAAGGTCCTGTCGCGCTTGGCGGCGCAATCTGCACAGCGTGAAGACGATCTCCAGCACATCATTGCCTGCCTGGAGACCCCGGAAAAATCTGACTTTGTCAACCATGTCCGAATGCATGGCGGCAAGGTGCTGATTTGCCCTGAACGCGAGACATTGGATGAGGCGGTAGGCGCTGCTGACATCGTTCAATTGGAATGGTGGCACCACCCTGTGGTCGCGGCTTGGCTAGGGACAAGCGCGTTACTACCGATGCGCTTGGTGGTCTGGAGCCACATCTCCGGCTTGTATATGCCTGCGCTGCCACTGGCATTCGTCACCGCCCCCCATCGCTTCCTGTTCTCGTCACCCTGTACTTGGTCTCATCCCGAGTTCGCGGCCTTATCTGCGGACCTGCGGGGGAAGGTGGACGCCGTGTTCAGTTCAGGCGGGTTCGATGATTTGCCTGATGCGCCAGTGCGGCCCATGGTTGGCGCTTTGCGCGTCGGCTATCTAGGCACCTTGAACTTTGCCAAGCTGCATCCTCGATTGTTGGATTTCGTTGCAGCGGTGGATATGGAAAATTTCCGCTTGGTGCTCGTGGGGGATCCGAGCACCGGCGAAGCCCTGCTTGATGAAGCTGCCCGGCGAGGTCTTTCCGACCGACTGGAGATACGCGGTTATCGTTCCGACGTGGCGGCAGAATTATCTAGTTTTGACGTATTGGCCTATTTGCTCAGCCCTTTGCATTATGGCACTACAGAGAATGCCCTGTTAGAGGCGATGGCCATGGGGGTCATTCCAATTGTGCTGGACAATCCTGCCGAGCGTTGTTTGGTGCATGACGGTGAGACGGGCTTGATTGTCGATAGTCCACAGACCTTCGCGGCGGCGCTGACCTGGCTGTCCAGCGAACCCGGCGCCCGTAAGCGGCTCTCGCATGCTGCAGATCAAGAGGTGCGTCAGCGTTTCGCGATCGAACATACGGCAGAACGCCTGCTGGTCCATTACCAGGCGATGATGGCGGAGGAAAAGCGCACTTGGGACTTCCAGCCGATATTCGGCGCTCGCCCAGCCGATTGGTTTCGCTCTTGTCAAGGGCCGGAAGCCTGGCGTTTTCAGGATGACGGAACGGTGGACATGAGCGGTGCGCCACCCCCGATCCTGTACGAGGCGAATAAAGGTTCGGTCTTTCATTACCAGCGCACATTCCCCGATGATTCGCGTCTGGCGAGCTGGGCACAGGCGATGATGCACAGATTGGGATGACAAAGGAAAATCCATGTCATCCGCCTTATCGGTAGCCTGTCTGGTTTAGACGTTGAAAATCGAATGGACGCTCAGGAAGAGGGATGCGATGAACTTGCAAACCCTATCGGTGACGTCTGGATTTTTTTGATCGATAGAGTTCTTTTCTCGCTACATTTAAATATTTATGAGCAGGGTTTACTTAAATTTTTGAGAGAAAAACTTCATGAACGATAAAAATGATTCTTCGCCGAGAGTAGATGTCATCATTCCAACCTACAATTATGGATGTTATTTGGAAGAATGCCTGACTTCAGTACTGAATCAGACTTTCAAAGATTATACTGTATTGATTATTGATAATGCCTCTGAAGATAATACCCAGCAGATTGCGAATAGATGGATAAAAAAAGACCCTCGATTCACTTATGTTCGTAATGAAACCAATATTGGCTTGATTGGTAGTAGTCGTAAATCTTATGCGCTTACTCAAGCAAAATTAATATTGCTTTTATCCGCAGATGATTTACTAGAACCTCTATTTTTAGAGAAAACTGTAGCCGCTTTAGATCGGCATCCAGAGTGCTCATTTGCATATAGTAGCTGGCGATTTTTCTTAGATAATCCTGCACAAGAAAATCATGGTTCGGAAGCGCATTGTTTTGTTCCGCATAATCGTAGTGGCTGTTATGATGAGTCGAAGCTGCTTTTATCTTATAATTGGATTACTAATTCTTGCTGCCTCTTTCGGCGTGAAGTATGCGATTCAGTGGGCGGACCAAACCCTGCGGATGTGCATCATGTCGGTGATTGGTATATATGGATGCGTCTTTCAGCAAAAGGACCCGCTTATTACATTCATGAATCGTTGGTTCGGTATCGGCTGCATGAAGCTTGCGAAACCAGCCGATTAAATGATGCAGGTCTATCCGGTTTCGGCCATCTTTACTTTCATGATAAGATTTTTGAATCTGATCTCTGGCCTTGGCCTGTTCGTCTCATGGCCAAAGCCAATCAAATTTATTGGCTAACGGGCGAGCCGTTGATTGATGTCGCTCGTAAAATGGGTAGAGGAAATTCCAATATTGCTCAATTTATTAATAAGTTCCGTAACGAGTTTTTGGTTGAAATAGCACGGTGTGTGCTTCATTATAATGAATTAAAACCTAATTTCCTGGATACATCAGAAAATGCTTTAAAATTATTAGAAGAAGTTCTTCAGCAAGATCCTGATAACAGCGAGGCTAGAACTCTAATCGAGAGTTTTCAAGAAAAGCAATCGAGTCATTGTGAAAAACAAAATTACTCTCAATGGTTTAATCGTCATCGCTGGAATCAGCAGTCATGTCAGTCTTTAAGTGACATGCGCAAAAACTGGCAGATAACGCCAGTGATTAATATCCTGGTGATAGCAAACAAAAATAACGACCAATTAATTAGGAATACGATTCAATCTTTGAAAGAACAAACCGGTGATTTATGGAGGCTGATTGTTATAGTTTCTGATGATTTTGATGATCGTGAATTTTCCGATAGATCGCTGATTACCTGGATCAAATCTGATCTTGATCAACATGCGGAAACGCTATTGGCTAGCGTTGATATGGATAGCAACGCGGATTGGGTAATGATCTGTGAAGCTGGGGCTTGCTTTGAACCTGTGTTCTGCAATCTAGTCGGTGAATTCATCAATCGCCACGCTGAATGGCGGTTTATTTATACCGATGAAGATGTGATTGATGATTTGGATCATCTGTCAAATCCATCTCTTAAACCAGATAGTAATACCGATTTATTGCGCTCTTCAGGGTATGTTGGGCATGCGTGCCTGATTCATAGCGACCTTTGGCGTCAAATTTCAGCCTCTGAGCGCACCAATTCCAATTTATTATTAAATTATACCGCAGCTTTACGCTGCCATGAAATTTTTGGTGAAAAAGCCATTGGTCATATTGATGAAATCCTGTTCCATCATCCTCTGGAAATGGTTGATGATTTGGAGAAATTTGAAGAATTAGGAAAACCGATTCTGCAGGAACATTTATACAGGCAAGGAATATTTTCTGAAGTTGTTACAGGACTAATAAAAGGAAGTTTTTTTGTTGATTATCCATTGTCGAATACGCCACTAGTATCAATTATTATACCGACTAAGGATTGTCTTGATTTTCTTCAACCCTGTATTGAAAGTTTGCTGGAAAAGACGCTTTATTCCAACTATGAAATCATTATCGTCGATAATCAGAGTAAAAATATAGAAACATTGGATTATCTTAAGAAGTTAGAGGATTATGATCAACGAATCCGCGTTATCCCTTATCCTCATGCTTATAATTACTCCGCGATTAATAACCTGGCGGCTCAACAGGCAAAGGGTGATTTTCTATTATTCTTGAATAATGATACCGTCATTGTGCAGGAAAATTGGCTTGCCCGCTTGGTATCCATCGGACTCAGACAAGACGTCGGTATTGTCGGCTGTCGTCTGGTTTACCCTAATCAAACAGTGCAACATGCCGGGGTTATTCTCGGCCTCAGCAGCGTTGCTGGGCACATTGGCATTGGACTGCCAATGACTAACCCTGGTTATATGGGACGCGCTCAATTGATGCAAAATTTCTCAGCAGTTACTGCTGCCTGCATGTTGATTCGTAAGAATCTATTCTCCGAATCA
>JAGRHK010000039.1 GCA_020444985.1 Candidatus Competibacteraceae bacterium | reverse complement strand
TTCGCAAAGCGACGATTCATCCGCTTCTACGCCGTTAACCCGGATACGCTCACTGTAGCGTAACAGATGGGGCGAGGTATAAGCGCCCACCCGGTAACCGGCGGCGCGCAGGATGGCGTCCAGGAAAGCTACACACGAGCCTTTGCCGTTAGTGCCGCCCACGGTAATGACAATGAGCGGCGGCGCTTCTGAGCGCAGGCGATCCAGCACGGCGCGCACCCGCTCCAAGCCTAAATCGATGGCGCAGGGATGCAGGGTTTCCTGCCAATTGAGCCAATCATCGAGTGTGCTAAAGCGCATGCTGGATCACTCCGACTACAGGGGAGCGTCGTGAGCGGTCAACATGGCCAATAGGCTGGCTAGGCGGTCGCGTAACTCGCGTCGATCCACAATCATGTCGATCGCGCCATGCTCGAGCAAAAACTCACTACGCTGAAAACCCTCGGGCAATTTTTCGCGCACGGTTTGTTCGATAACGCGCGGTCCGGCGAAACCGATCAGCGCCTTCGGCTCGGCAATGTTAATGTCGCCCAGCATAGCCAGGCTGGCGGAAACGCCGCCCGTGGTGGGATGGGTCAGTACCGAAAGATAGGGCGCCCCGTTTTCCGCCAGGCGGGTGAGTACGGCGCTGGTCTTGGCCATTTGCATCAATGACACTAACGCTTCCTGCATTCGCGCACCGCCGCTGGCGCAGAAGCAGATGAAAGGGATATGTTCATGTAAGGCTGTCTGCGCGGCGCGGACGAAACGCTCGCCGACCACTGACCCCATTGAGCCGCCTATGAACCGGAATTCAAAGGCGGCGGCGACTACCGGCATCCCCTTGAGCGCACCGCGCAGGGTGACGAGAGCATCCTTCTCTTCACTGGCCTTCTGGGCTTGCGTCAACCGATCCTTATATTTCTTGCTGTCCTTGAATTTTAGAAAATCAGTGGGTTCGATATCCTCGCCGATTTCGATGACAGACTCCGGATCGAGGAAAGCATTCAGACGCAGGCGGGCGCCCAAGGGCATGTGATGGCCGCACTTAGGGCAGACTTGTAAATTGCGTTCAAGCTCGACGCGATAGAGCACCGCATCGCATGCTTCGCACTTGCTCCATAATCCCTCGGGAATCTGATGTTTATTACGGCCATCAGTGCGAATTCGGGAGGGAACCAGTTTTTCGTACCAGCTCATGAGATCAGCCGAATGATAGTTTTACATGTCATTATGGCGTTTAAGACGTAGTGTCCATCGCGATTCGCATGGAGTTGGTCAAAGCCGCTAATTCAGCATGCATCTTCTGTTGATTCTGCGCCAATTCAGCGATTCTGGAAACCAGTGCGCTGCCGACGACCACAGCATCGGCGACTTGCGCGATGGCGGCGGCAGTTGGCGGATCCTTGATGCCAAAACCGACGCCCAGCGGCAAATCGGTGCAAGCGCGGATCATCGTCAACTTCTCTGCGACTTCAGCGACATTCAGCGCCGCAGAACCGGTCACGCCTTTCAAGGAAACATAATAGAGATAACCCCGGGCCAGCTTGGCGGTACGGCGGATGCGTTCGGTCGAACTGGTGGGCGCCAGCAGAAATATGGGATCGATGTCATGATCGATCAACAGGTTAGCCAACTCGGAGGCTTCTTCGGCAGGCAGGTCGACGGTCAACACGCCATCCACTCCAGCGTCCTTGGCGCCTGCGACAAAGGCTTCAAAACCCATACTCTCAATTGGATTGAGGTAGCCCATGAGCACTAATGGCGTTTCCAGATCGGTCTGGCGAAATGTGTGCGCCAAGTCCAACACCTGTCTTAGCGACATGCCCTGAGCCAACGCCCGCTCGCAGGCTTTCTGGATGACCGGCCCGTCCGCCATGGGATCGGAAAACGGAACGCCCAACTCAATGAGGTCCGCTCCCGCTGCGACCAGCGTATGCAACAGGGGCACGGTTTGATCCGGGTGGGGATCGCCAGCGGTAATATAGGGGATCAGGGCTTTACGGCCAGCTTGGCGTAACGCCTCGAAACGGCGGGAAATGCGATTCATGCGGTCGGACTCTTGGGAAGGAGATGAAGACCTCTTCAGGGAAAGAGAGGTTGCGATGAGAGGCCTAAAGTTGGATGCCATCAAGGGCGGCGACGGTATAGATATCCTTATCGCCACGGCCCGAAAGATTGACCACGATCTTTTGGTCAGGACGTAGGGTCGGCGCCAGTTTCGTCACGTAAGCCAGGGCATGGCTGCTTTCCAGCGCCGGGATAATGCCCTCAATGCGCGTCAGGTCGTGAAAGGCGCGCAAAGCTTCCTCATCGGTTACCGCCACATACTGCGCGCGGCCAAGATCTTTCAACCAGGCGTGCTCCGGCCCAACGCCCGGATAGTCAAGACCAGCGGAAACCGAATGAGTTTCGGTAATCTGGCCATTCTCATCGTTCAGCAGGTAAGTCCGGTTGCCATGCAGTACGCCAGGTCGGCCCGCGCACAATGTCGCCGCATGTCGGCCCGTGTCAATACCGGAACCCGCAGCTTCAACGCCATAAATAGCGACTTTGTCGTCATTCAGGAATGGATGGAACAAGCCGATCGCGTTGGAGCCGCCACCGACGCAGGCAACCAGCGCGTCGGGTAGACCACCTTGTTCCGTCAGCATCTGCTCGCGCGCCTCGCGGCCGATAACGGCCTGAAATTCACGCACCATCAGTGGATAGGGATGGGGGCCAGCGACCGTGCCGATCATGTAAAACGTGTTATCGACATTAGCCACCCAATCGCGCAAAGCCTCATTGAGCGCATCCTTGAGGGTGCGCGATCCAGAGGTAACGGGCTGGACCGTGGCGCCCAGCATGCGCATGCGGTAAACATTAATCGCTTGACGCTGGATATCCTCCGCGCCCATATAAACCATGCATTCCATGCCCAGACGAGCGGCAATGGTGGCAGAAGCAACGCCATGCTGGCCGGCGCCGGTCTCCGCGATCAAACGCGTCTTGCCCATGCGTTTGGCCAGTAACCCTTGGCCTACCGTATTATTGATTTTATGCGCGCCGGTATGATTGAGATCCTCACGTTTGAGATAAATCTGTGCGCCGCCCAGTTGCCGGCTCCACCGTTCCGCGTGATAGAGAGGAGTCGGACGACCCACATAGCGCGCCAGGTCAGCCTCGAATTCCGCCAGAAAGTCGGGATCATTGCGGCATTCCTGCCAGGCTTCGTTCAGTTCGTGCAATGCCTCCATCAATGTTTCGGCGACAAACCGACCGCCATAACGGCCAAAATGGCCATCCTGGTCAGGAAATTGGCTAAAATTCACCGTACTCTGCATGACTTTCACTATGGTAAACACCTTGTAAAAATGCGCGCATCAGTTTGGCGTCCTTGACGCCCTTAGCCGATTCCACGCCACTACTGACATCCACGGCGTAGGGCCGAACCTGGCGGATCGCTTGGGTAATATTGCCAGGATGAAGGCCGCCCGCCAGAATTAATGGCTTTTGTCGCTGAGCGGGAATGCGCGTCCAGTCGAAGCCTTGGCCAGTTCCGCCCATTTTTTGGCCGCCATGACTGTCCAGCAGCAAGCCCGCCGCGCCGGCAAACCGTTGCTCATAGTCGGGGACTTCAGCGCCTGCTCCCATGGGCACGGCCTTGAGATAGGGTAAGCCAAACGCTGCGCACTCCTCTGGCCCCTCGTTGCCGTGAAATTGTAAGAGCCGCAACGGAACCTCGGTTAAGACGGTTTGCACCGTCGCCGGTTCAGCGTTCATGAACAGTCCAACGACGGCAACAAACGGCGGCAGCGCGGCGACGATGCGTTGCGCAGTCTCTGGACCCACGAAGCGGGGACTGGGCGGATAAAACACCAGACCAATGGCGTCCGCGCCCAGCTCAGCCGCGATCACGCCATCCTCGGGACGGGTAATGCCGCAAATTTTAACGCGGGTGCGAAGCATTGGAGACATGAGACTGGGTATTTTTAGAGCAAGGCCAGTTAGGAAAGCGGGAAGGCTACCAGAAATTCAGCGGACTTGCAGGGATTACGTTGACTTGATTGACCACCGGTCGGCGCCTTCAAGTCGCCGACGCAAACAACTTTTCCTGATGATCCCGGACATACTCCAGGAATTTGTGAACCGCTTTGACAACCGCCCGTGGCGTAATGGTTGCTCCGGTGAGTTGATCGAACGCGCCATTATCCCTTTTCACCTTCCATTGTTTCTCGTGAGGATTCGTCAACGATTTTCCGGCAAACGTTAGAATCCACGGTGAGCGCCTTGCTTCGATACCGTCGCCCAGACCCGGCGTTTCCTTGTGCTCCAACACGCGCACTCCAGCCAGCGTCCCATCCACATAGACGCCGATGAGCAGTTGAATGGGGCCGGCATATCCATCCGGCGCGGTCGGCGTTGCAAACAACGCAACCGGTTGACCTGCCTGGCGCGCCCGATAGACCGCGACCGGCTGGTCCGTGCCCAGCCACTCCGGCGCAACCACTTCGATGCGATCCTCGGTCACCCGGTTGTCATAGCGATTGGCGGGAACCAGCGCATTAAGGCTGGCTTCCAGCGTCGCCCGTTGCGTCTCGGCGATAATATCCTTGGTTCCACGGTAGGTGATGGCCACCAGTCCCGTACCGATCATGGCGAACCCGGTCAGGATCAGCGCGGCAATGCCCATGCTGTGTGCGACTTTCTTCATCCGCGTCGCGCTCCGAACACCCGGGGTTGGGTATAAAGATCAATGGTCGGCGCGGCGATGTTCATGAGCAACACGGAGAACGCCACGCCATCCGGATAACCGCCAAACCCGCGAATGATGTACACCAGAACGCCAATGCCAACGCCATAGATCAGCCGGCCATGCGGCGTGGCGCTAGCGGTCACCGGATCAGTGGCGATAAAGAAAGCGCCGAAGATTGCGGCTCCGCTCCACAGATGGAACCACGGCGGCGCGTAATGCTGCGGATCGATTAAATAGAACACCGTAGCAATCACGGCCAGTCCGCTCAGCATTCCTGCGGGAATCCGCCAATCCGCCGTTCGGGTCTGGACCAGCCATAACCCGCCCGCCAGGAAGCTCAGCGTCGCCCATTCCCAACCTTGACCGGCGACCATGCCAAACACCGGACTGTTGCGAATCTCGGTCACCGTCAATCCCAGTCCAATCTGAGTGCGCAGCGCATCAAGGGGGGTCGCGCCGGTTAAGGCATCCAGGGTAAAGCGGGCAGGCAACTCGCTATGGAAAATCGCTTGCAGCGTTTCCAGCAACGTCAGGGCATGCGGCTGGTCCAGACCATGCGGAATCAGCCAGGCGCTCATCTCGCGTGGGAAGGAGGTCAGCAACACGACGTAACCGACCATCGCTGGATTAAAGGGGTTATAGCCCAAGCCTCCATACAGATGCTTGGCGACAACAATGGCGAACAAAATGCCCAGAGTGGTCAGCCACCATGGGGCCAGCGGCGGCAGCGCGACAGCCAGCAACCCGGCTGTGACCACGGCGCTGAAGTCGCTTAGATGCAACGCCAATGGCTTGCCGCGCACGGCCAGCATCACGGTTTCCGCCAATAGCGCAACGACAGTCGCTATCACCAGGTTAATGAGGATGCCCCATCCGAAGAACCACGTCAGCGCGGCAATGCCGGGAACCATGGCATACAGCACCCGACGCATGACTTGGCCGACGCTGACATTCTGGGCAATATGTGGAGAAGTAACGATTTTAAAACGCATGACGTTCACGCGTCCTGCTGGCGAGTCGCGGCGGGATTGGCAGCGTCGGGATGCGGCTTGGCGCGCGCTACCGCCGTTTCAATGTCCAGCTTGCCGCCTCCTTCGCTTTCTGCTCGGGCGGCCCGGGCAGGCGCTTTTTGCCGCAATTTGGCCTCACGTTCCTGTTTTTCACGCTCCAACCGCTCCAGTCGCGCCTGATGGCGTTGTCGAGCCAACTCCGCCTTCTGCTTTTCCTTTTCCTGCGCCCAGATTTCGTTTTTGGCATAGCGATAATACTGCACCAGGGGAATATGACTCGGGCACACCGTGCTGCAGCAACCGCATTCGATGCAACTGAACAGGTGATAATCCTGCGCCTTGTCGAATTCCTTGGCGCGGGCGTGCCAGTAGAGTTGCTGAGGCAACAGGTTGGCCGGACAAACATCCACGCAAGCGCCGCAACGGATGCAGGGCATGACCGGCTGCGTCGGCGCCAGCTCCTCAGCGCTGGCGGCTAGAATACAGTTGGCGGCCTTGGTCAGCGGGACTTCGTCGCTGTGCAGGGCAAAGCCCATCATCGGTCCCCCCATGATCAACCGCTCTACGCCTTCCTGATAACCGCCCGCCTGTTCAACCAGTTCAGCGAACGGCGTACCGAGTAACGCCTGGAAATTGCCCGGCTGGCGGACATGACCGGTCACCGTCACCGTCCGGGAAATGACCGGCTCGCCATGATCAACTGCGCGGTGCACTGTGTACGCAGTAGCCACGTTGAAGCACTGCACCCCCACATCAATCGGTAAGCCTTCAACAGGCGTTTCTTTGCCGGTCAACAATTTAACCAATTGTTTAACGCTGCCGCTCGGATAGCGGGTTGGCGCGGGGCGGACTTCATAACCGGTTCCCGCACACGCTTCGATCATGGCGGCAATAGCCTCTGGCTTGTCATCTTCAATGCCGATCAGCACCTCGCGCGGCTCCAACAGGTGAACCATGACGTGCAATCCAGCAACGATGCCTGCCGCCTGTTCACGCATCAGCCGATCGTCGCAGGTAATCCACGGCTCACATTCCGCACCGTTCAGGATCAAGGTCTCCAAACGCTCGCGATGACCACTGAGATTAAGCTTGACCGCACTGGGAAATGCCGCTCCGCCCAAGCCGACGACGCCCGCATTACGCAGAATATTTCTTAATTCGCTGGGGTGCAGGGCGCGATAATCTACCGGCTGACGTTCGACCCAGCGTTCTTCGCCATCGCTGTCAATCACAACACACAGATCCGGCAAGCCGGAGGGATGCGGCACCGGTCGGGTCTCTACCGTAGCCACCCGACCGGAGGTCGGCGCATGAATGGCGGCGCTGATATAGCCATCGGCCTGGCCGATCATCTGCCCCTTGAGAACCTGGTCGCCTGACGCTACCACGGGTTTGGCCATCGCGCCGATGTGTTGGCGCAAGGGGACCATCAAGCGGCGCGGCAGCGCGGCGCGCTGAATCGGTTGTTGGTTGGATTCAGTTTTATGGCGAACGGTTTTCAACCCACCGTGGAAGGGATACAAGCGGCTCATGCGGCGGCTTTAGCGGTCACGCTAGGATAAGTCCATTTCCAGGTGGTGATGGTCTGCGCGATGGGGATCATGTCAATACAATCCACCGGACACGGCGCCACGCACAACTCGCAACCGGTGCATTCACTGGCGATGACCGTATGCATGTGCTTGGCCGCGCCGAGAATGGCGTCCACGGGGCAGGCCTGGATGCATAAGGTACAGCCAATGCAGTTCTGCTCATCAATCACCGCCAGCATTTTCGGTTTCACGGCTCCATGTTCCGCGTTGAGCGGCTTGGGATCGCGGCCCAACAGGTCGGCCAGAGCGACAACGCCGTTTTCGCCGCCCGGCGGACATTGATTGATGTCCGCCTCCCCGGCGGCGATCGCTTCCGCATAGGGTCGGCACCCCGGATAGCCACATTGCCCACATTGCGTTTGCGGGAGAATGGCGTCGATCTTATCAACAATCGGATCGCCTTCCACCTTGAAACGGATAGCGGCAAAACCCAGCAGCAGGCCGGAAACGCCGGCCAGCGCGCTTAACACAAGAATTGCGGCAATCATTTTTTCTTAGCCTCGTACCAAGCCGGCAAAGCCCATGAACGCCAGCGACATTAATCCAGCGGTTACCAGGGTGATGGCCGCGCCCCGAAACGGCATCGGCACATCCGCCGTCACGATGCGTTCGCGCATGGCTGCGAACAACACCATCACCAGCGAAAAGCCCACGGCCGCGCCGAAGCCATACAAGCCTGATTCAATAAAGCCATGCCGGGTTTGCACGTTGAGTAGCGCGACGCCTAGCACCGCACAGTTCGTGGTGATCAGCGGCAGATAAATTCCCAGCACCTGGTACAGTAGCGGACTGGTTTTATGCACGACCATCTCAGTGAACTGGACGACCACGGCAATGACCAGAATGAAAGCGATCGTCCGCAGGTATTCGAGTCCTGACGGCGCCAGCAGATACTCGTTCGTGAGATAAGCGCAAACGGACGACAGGGTCAATACGAAGGTCGTCGCCAGCCCCATGCCCAGCGCGGTTTCCAGCTTGCGGGAGACGCCCATGAAGGGACACAGTCCCAGAAACTTCACCAGCACAAAATTATTGACCAGGATCGTACCGATCAGGATCAGCGCATACTCTTTCATAAGTGAGCATTCAAAATCGGTTTATTTTGCCAACAACAAAAATTCCATGAGCGCCTTTTGCGCATGCAGGCGATTCTCCGCCTGGTCCCAGACCCGACTTTGTGGTCCATCGATGACCTCAGCGCTGACTTCCTCGCCGCGATGAGCGGGCAGGCAATGCAGAAAAAGGGCGTCGGACTTGGCCTGGGCCATGATTTCAGCCGTCACCTGATAGGGCGAAAAATCACGAATCCGCCGCTCTTGTTGCGCTTCCTTGCCCATGCTGGACCATACATCGGTGGTCACCAGATCCGCATCTCGGGCAGCGGCCATCGGATCGCGCAACAGAACGACGCGACCCGCCGCGCGTTTTAACAACTCGGCATCGGGCTCATAACCCACAGGCACCGCAATGCGTAACTGGAAATCACATTGGCAAGCGGCGCTTAAATAGCTATTGCACATATTGTTGCCATCACCAATCCAGGCTACGGTTCGACCCTGAATGCTGCCGCGATGTTCGATGAAAGTTTGTAGATCCGCCAACAATTGACAGGGGTGATTGTAATCGGTCAGTCCGTTGATGACCGGGATGGCGGAATACTCGGCGAAGCGTTCAATGTTCGCATGGGCAAAGGTGCGGATCATCACCAGGTCGACCATGGACGAGATGACCCGGGCGCTGTCCTCGATTGGCTCTCCCCTGCCCAGCTGGGTGTCGTTGGGCGCCAGGAACATGGCGTGGCCGCCCAGCTGCGCCAT
>JAGRHK010000399.1 GCA_020444985.1 Candidatus Competibacteraceae bacterium | reverse complement strand
GGCGTGTTTTCATTATTAAGGCTTTCGTTGCAAAGCCGGAGCACCGGCCACTCTAAATGGTTGCAAACCGGCTCGCAGAAGGCGCGTCTTCCTGAGACGAGCTGTTCGCAAGCCGTTCTCCAAAATCAAAACGGCAGCGGTAACGGCTGCCGTAGTAGAATTATAGATCATGTTTTCAGCGGAATCGCACCACCGCAATTGCGGTCGGCGACAGCACACTTTTCAACCATAGACCAAGGTTCACTCCATCATGCAAGCCCACTTTTGCCTCCAATGCGGCAGCCCATTGCAAACTGCGGAAGTTGCTGGCCAAGCGCGGCAGTGTTGCAGCGCCCCGGATTGCGCTTATGTTCACTGGGATAATCCAGTTCCGGTGGTCGCTGCAATCGTCGAGATTGATGGAGCGGTGATTTTAGCCCGGAACCATGGTTGGCCGGAGAAGAGGTTCGGCTTGATCACCGGCTTTCTGGAAAAGGGGGAAACGCCTGACGATGCCGTGCTGCGAGAAGTGCAGGAAGAACTGGGCGTGCATGCGGAAGCGGCGCACTTTATCGGCTATTACCCGTTTTTTGAAATGAATCAATTATTGCTGGCCTTCCATGTGCCAACCAGCGGCGAGATCAGGCTCGGTGAGGAACTGGCCGGCATCAAATGGGTGCCCGTCGAACGGTTGAAGCCCTGGACGATTGGCACCGGCCCTGCGGTCCGCGACTGGTTGGCAAGCCGTCAGTCGGTTTCCTGAAGCGCGGAGGTTCCTTAAAGCTTGACAATTTCATCTCTTTCACTCACGAAATCGCACGTTGCTTGAAAGTCAAATTATCGAATCCGCCGCCAATCGCCCATCCTGTAATTTGACAACTTGTTTGATGCAATTTGCTTCAAATACCAGCGGATCATGGCTGCTGATCAGCACGGTGCGCCCCTGTAGCGCCAACTCGTTTAACAGCGCCAGTACTTCCTGAGATAACGCACGGTCGAGATTCGCGGTTGGTTCATCCGCAATCACTACTGCCGGATTGTTGATCAAGGCGCGCGCTAAAGCGGTGCGTTGCGCTTCGCCGCCGGACAACCATTCCACCTGGCTGGCGGCCTTGGCGCCCAGTCCAAAGCGGTCCAGCAATTCCCGCGCTGTGTTGACCAGTGCGCGATGTTGCCGGCCCAGCGGATAGGCCGGTAACATCACATTCTCCAGAACGCTCAGCCCCCGAATCAGATTGAATTGCTGAAATACGAAGCCAAATTGATGGCGTCGGATCTCGGTCAAAAAGCGTTCCGGTAGATTGGAAAGCAGTCGTCCATCAAGGGTGATGCGCCCACTCGTCGGTCGCGCCAACCCCCCGATCAGGGTCAGCAGGGTCGTTTTGCCGGAACCACTGGGGCCTCTGAATACCGTGATGCCGCCACGTTCCAGAGTCAGACTGACTTCGTGCAACGCCCGGCATTCGTTGGGCTGGCCTTGATGGAAAACCTTGCTGACGGCAATGAGTTCAATCATTCACAGCACGATGCGCCGGATGGCCAGATTTTCCAGGTCTTTGCGGCCTGCGCCCATTTCGCCAGCGATACGGATATAGCCGATCGCATCCGGCTCCAGCCCAAATAACCGGGCTGCCGCCGCATCGGCCGTCACCAGATCAGTGGATAACAGTTGCGACTGCATATTGACCACATCCGCCGTCGATACGCCGCGCGGCCCGTGACGCACCATCACATTCCAGGCATCCACCACATTCAAGTCGGGTTTGCGGTAAGTCGCGAAATCCGCGATGCACTGATGCAAGTCATTGGCATGCCACTCGCCGCGATCCCAGACGATGCCCATCAGATTCTTCATCGCGACTGATAATCGAGCGCCGCCGTGACTTTTCAGCACCGGCACATTAATGAACACATCGGATTGCAGGATTAATTCATGCTCCTTCGCTTCACGCAAACGGCGACCGTTGGCGACCGCAACCGCTTGGAAATAGCTCTCGCTATTACCCGGCGCCAATTTGCCGCCGCCCTCTTTTACCGCCTGTGCAATGCCACTGGCGCGGTAGCTGTCGCGCCAGGAATCGCACGTGTGGTCGAATACATAGACGGCTTTCGCTCCAGCCTGCACGCAATGCTCGACAATGCGCCGCACTAATCGAGGGTTGGTGTTGGCCGCCCGTTCCGGCGATACATTCCAGCCGATGTTCGGCTTGATCACCACCGTCTGGCCTTTTTTAACAAAGCGCCCGATACCGCCGAACGCCTCTATACCCTGATCAAACAGCGCTTCCGGCTCCCCGTTTTTAACGGCCACCAGATCGGGGCTACCTGCCGCTGCGTCGCCCGCGTATAACGGCTGACCATCACGGCCCAGCGCTACGCCGGCGCCGGCCCATACTCCTGCGCCAAAGACTTTCAGGAAATGTCTGCGTTGCATGATCAAGGCCCTCCTTCGCGAAAGGTAGTAAAAAAACATCCCCCGATAAGCAAACAAGTCGGGCAAAAGCAGCGTATTGCCCGACGGGGCGCTAAAACCGGAACCGTCGAAGAATCGTGAGCGAAGACAGCGACCCCACCAATTTGCGATCCGGCCCCACGACCGGCAAGCGGATATACCCTTCCGATAATAATCTTAGCGCATCCGACAACGGAGCCTCCGGCTCAACGACGGGATGCGATGCCGCAAAATCACCGACCTTGCGATGCAGGT
>JAGRHK010000398.1 GCA_020444985.1 Candidatus Competibacteraceae bacterium | reverse complement strand
AGCGACAGGCATGGCTCCCGCCCCCTCATAGCACGATTGCCCTGGTTGAACAGACTTGAATAAACAGCTACTTTTGTTATAACGATATGCTTTGAACTGATTCAGCACTCGTCGAAGGGGGCGTCATGCGCACCGATACCGATACTGGAGAGCTGTACAAGAGCCGCGTCATTCAATTTTGTCGCTTTCATCCTGAGCCGGAACAAGCGTATTCAGCGGCAACGTGGTTGAGGGAAATAGTCGGCATTGAATCCGTCCGGCAAACGTCGCCCCTGGCGATGGAAGTCGTTTATGACCTGCGCCAGATCACCTTGGAAGGCATTGAGTGCGCCTTGGCGGAACTCGGTTACCATCTCGATAACAGCCTGCTTTGCAAGCTCAAGCGCGCCCTGTTTTATTACGCCGAGGACACTCAGCGTGAAAATCTGGCAATCCTGCAGGAAGGTCAGGTCCTGCAACAGGAAGTGTTTATTAATCGTTATCAACACCTTACTCACGGTTGCCGTGATCCACAGCCGGAATATTGGCGTGAGTATCAATAATGCGCGTCGCAAGCAGCAACGCCATGATCAAGCGCGAGGCCCGTAGCGTCGAACAAGTGCAGATGGGCCGGGTTCAGAAGCAGACGCAGCGCTTCACCTTTATGGAAAGCGCGCATACCCGACAGACGCATGACGACAACCGGCGCGGACGATCCCAAGCCGTCAATTTGTAGATACAACAAGGTTTCATGACCCAGGTATTCGGCATCCTGCACGGTGGTCCGCAATCCTTCGCCCATCTCGGCAGCCAGATGCAGATGCTCAGGGCGGATACCGATGCTGAGCGGCGTTTCCAGCCACTGCCGCCAGAGCGCCACAGTCGCAGCGGATACCGCTAACGGCAGGCTTTGTTTGCCGATGTGCAGGCGCAACCGATCCTCACGGGTCCTGGTTAACCGCGCTGGCAGCAGGTTCATTGGCGGATTGCCGATGAACCCGGCTACGAAGGTATTAGCGGGTCGTTCGTACAGTTCCTGCGGAGCGGCGCTTTGTTGCAGACGACCATGATTCAGCACAACAACGCGCTGCCCCAGGGTCATGGCCTCCGCCTGATCGTGGGTGACATAGAGCGTGGTAGCGCTGGTTTTCGTCAGCAATTCACTGATCTCACTGCGAATTTGTACCCGCAGACGGGCATCCAGATTGGACAACGGCTCATCCATCAGGAAGACGGCGGGTTGCCGCACCAGCGCTCGTCCCATCGCCACCCGTTGTCGTTGGCCGCCGGACAGTTGCCGGGGCAAGCGGTCAAGCAACCCATCGAGACTGAGCAGATCAGTGACCCACTGAACCTGCCGTTCGATTTCGGCGCGGGGCCGGTTGCGCATTTTCAAGGGGAATTCCAGATTCCGTCGCACGCTCATGTGTGGATAGAGCGCATAGTCCTGGAAAACCATGGCAACATTCCGTTGTTGCGGCGACTGGTGGTTGACAACCTCGCCGCCGATGGACAACTGGCCACGGGTTGGCGTTTCCAAACCGGCCAACAGGCGCAGCAAGGTGGATTTACCGCAACCGGAGGGACCGACCAGCGCCACCCGTTCGCCATCGGCGATCATGAGGCTGAAGTCTATAATAGCTTGTGTCCCGCCTGGATAGGTTTTGTCGATATTTGTAAATTCAATGTTGGCCATATTTCGATCTGTTGAACAATGACGATCAGGATACTTGATGAGTGATCAACCTGCGCAGGATGAAAGCAGCGCGAGTCCATCCCTGAATGAGGAGCACATCGCCCGCAATGCGGCGACGGCCGGGCAGTGGGGTGGGGGACTGTCGCAGCGACCCGCCTATCGGCGTTCATCTTTTAAAACTTGGCTGTACATGGTGGGCTTGTTGCTCATGTTGTTCAGCGCCACGCTGCTGCCGCCGATGGGAGTCGCCTGGTGGTATGACGGCGTTGAAGTGGTGTTACCGTTTGCGGAAGCCTTGGGAGCGACCTTGGGATGCGGGCTACTCTGCTGGTTGCCGGTATGCCGGTTCAAAATCGATTTACGCAATCGCGACGGTTTCATTCTGGTGGTCGTGTTCTGGGTGCTGTCGTCATTGCTCGGCGCGTTGCCGTTCATCTTATCCGACCAGCCGGAAATCCGCTTTGTCGATGCAGTATTCGAAACGGTTTCCGGTTTAACCACGACCGGCGCGTCGATTCTTTCTGGATTGGATACCATGCCCCGAGCCATCCTGTACTATCGGGCGCAACTGCATTTCCTAGGTGGAATCGGCATCGTGGTGTTGGCGGTTGCCTTATTGCCCATGTTAGGCATTGGTGGGATGCAACTTTATCGGGCGTCCACGCCGGGGCCGATGAAAGATGAAAAGTTGACGCCGCGCATCACCGAAACCGCCAAAAACCTATGGTACATCTATGTCGGGCTGAATTTTCTGTGCTTCCTGGCCTATTGGTTGGCTGGAATGAGTCCCTTCGATGCGATCTGCTACAGTTTTACCACCGTAGCGCTGGGCGGCTTTGCGCCCCATGACGCCAGCATTGGCTATTTCCAGAATCCAATCATGGAATGGGTGACCATCGCTTTCATGCTGATCGCGATGGTCAACTTTGCCTTGTACTTTCTAGCCTGGCGTTTGCGAAGTTTAAGCGCCGTGTACCGCAACCCTGAATTCCGGTTTTGCATGAAAGTTGTTGCAGGTA
>JAGRHK010000397.1 GCA_020444985.1 Candidatus Competibacteraceae bacterium | reverse complement strand
ATGCGGCAATTCCCGCGCAAAGTGAACGGCGTGTTGCCCGGTGCCGGCACCGATTTCCAGAATCAGACCCGGCTCGGTAAAGACCTCCCGCAATACCGCCAGAATAGGCGCTTTGTTCTGTTCGCAGGCTTCGGAATAAGGTTTGGCGTAAAGATTCATGGCGCTTCCTGGGAAATTTTATTGGCTCAAATAATTGAATCTGCAACCGTATCTTCTCTCACCAGAATGCCGGTTGCCAAAATAAAATCCGCCGCCTCCCGCAAGAACTGTTTGTTATGGCATCCCTTGGCGTGATGTTTGATAGAGGCCACGTATTTTTGGAGGTCTGGATAATATCGGTCGATGAAAACATTCCCGTCTGGACACAGCAAATTGACGTCGACTGACCTGGGTTGAACTCGCAGGTAGACGTTGCGAGGGTGGCGATAGCGCCATACACCGTCACCTTCATCGGGAATATCCGGCATTTCCAAATACTTTAACGCCCAATCCCGCGCATATTCAATGACTGGATAATCGGCGAATTGAATCCGCACGCTCGGCGCGAAGCCACGCAGATCAAGCAACTCGCGATCGACGGCTTGCAGCCATTTCATATACTGGTCGCGATCCCGCCGGTTGGTCACGGCGGCGGCTTGGGCGTGGAGGCGATTCAACCACCCGCCCGGCGCCTTGGCCGCGCTGAGCGTGCCGTGTGCCTTCAGCAAGCCCTCATAAATTGAACGCTGCTCGCGTTTGAGCATCGACCAGTAGGCGCTTCCCAGTTGTCGCGCCCGATCCAGCCGCAGGGTCCGCAATGGCGCAAGCACTTGGAAAATTTCGCCGATGGTGTAAGCGCCGTCCAGTTGAGCCAGCCTGAGTCCGTGGGAAGGCTGATGATCTGGACACGTCAGCCAGATTTTTCCATTCACCCCACCCCGCGCAACGCGCCCAATACGTTGCAGCAAGGCGGCAGCGTCGTGGCCCGGATCGAGGATGGCGTAACGCAAATCCTTGATGTTGACCCCCGCCTCGATACAAGAGGTGGCAAGAATAACCCGATGTTTTTCTTCTGGGATCAAGCCGGCCTCGAAACCGCTGCCATCCAGCGCCCGCCCGTCGCTTTTGCGGTCCTGGCCATTGATCATGAAACACTCGTCCGGTTGAACGCCAAGCTTGGCGAACTCGTCCTGGAGGGCGTTGACGTCACCCACCAGTTTTTTAAGGCTGTCGTACAGAATCAGTAGACGGTGACCTTGCATGAGCGGCTCGCTGGCGTATTGCCGGACACAGGACAATATGTCGCCCACGCCGATTTCAATCTGCACGTCACCATGCAACAGGCGTAATGTATCCCCGCGTTCGCTCTCGACGGTCTCGTCGAAAAACGCTGCGGCATCTGGCGGAATAGCGGATTCCTCTTTGTCGTCGGGTTTGCACCAGCCTGCAAACAGATTGCTGTGGGTAGCGGACAACAGGCTGAGCTTGGGTTCATGGGCCGGATCGCGGCGATGCCAGCACAGGACCAGCACCGCCCAAAAGTGCAGCAAGCCAAAGGCGCGCTCGGTCAAGGTATGCGCTTCGTCGAACACGATATGGCGGGCTTGCTGGAAATCATCAAGAGTTAATGGGGCGCGGGCGTGTGGCTCCTTCTGCCGTTGTGGGCGACCCAGCAGGATCGCGCTGAGCGTTTCGGGCGTGGTCACCACCATGCCGCCGTTTTGCTTGAGATGTTCCAGCTCAAGTTTGCGCTCGATCCACGGCTCCAAGCCGTTTGCTCGCAGTTGGGCGCTCTGCGCGCCGTCCCAACGCGCGACGGGAATGCCCTGATTGTGCGCGCTCATTTCAATATCGCCCGCCAGCGCTTGCGTCGGTACGACGAACAGCACCAGCTCCCCGCGTCTCGCGGCTTGCAGAAAGGCATAGGTTTTACCGGAGCCGGTCGGTGCGCCGCAGACCCGGATCGGCGCGGGATCGGTCAATAGCCGATGTTGCGCGGGCGACAGAGCAGCGCCAGAAGCGTCATCGGGGCAGCGGGGAACGCCGTGAGCGCGAATCGTCAACATCATGCATCTCCCTCATTTTGGATACGCAGTTGGATCTGCTGACCGCTGGGCAGATCCAGCCGCCGGTCGGCTTGGCGTGGTGAACCACTGGTTCTGCGCCACCAGGATTCCAATAAATCGGCGGTCATCACCGCAAGCGAGTGAGGTAGCGTGAACCGAAGCTCCAGGCCGTTCCTGACTGCTCCATCGAACTGATCGGCGCACCGCGCCGCCGCCGGTAAATCGGGGCAGTTTACGGTCAAGACGACCGTTGGATCGGTACAGGGCGATTGGTAATGGCCAATCGTGCCGTCCGTAAAGGCAACACTCCCTTGGACGCGCGCCAAGTTGATGTGCATCACCGCGCCGTACTCCATCCAGATTGCCATATAGCCGGAATCGCTGCCCGGCAGCGTGCGCAGCGGAACGCCGCGATGAAGCTTGAAGGTGGGCGCCAGATCCGGTTGCGGCAGGGCGGCGTAGCTGAATTCGACTTCTTCGCGCAGGTGCATGGCCAGCAGCAGGCTGCGGCAGACTGCGGAGGACAGGCGAGGTTGCAGCGGCGACGCCAGCCACGGTTCGCCCAGGAAATAACGGATCGCATCACGCCGGGCGTGAACGTCCAGCATGAGGGTCTTTTTGTGCCGCTCTCCATAAATCACATCGTCGCAGT
>JAGRHK010000396.1 GCA_020444985.1 Candidatus Competibacteraceae bacterium | reverse complement strand
GCGGAATGCACTGTATGTGAACCCGGGATCCGCTTCCAGGCAGGGAGCGATCAGCGGCGCGAACGCGCGCTGGCGCACCGCCAGGCGAAAGTCATGTACGATCCGATAACCCACCGAATCTACTGCCGCCCGGCCTCCCCAATCCATGACGAATTTTCGTAATTCCCGGCGGCGCGCGTCATCGCGTAAACGCTCTGGCGTCAAGGTCGCTAACAACAATTTACGCCAGCGTTCCAGGAACAGCGCTCGGTCATCAAGCTGTAACTTGAGGAAATCGGCTTCGGCGAAGCGCTTTCCGTCGCGTAGCACATCGCGGATCTGGCGCGCACGCGCGCCCAGGGCGTAGCCGCCATCCCCGAGTAGCGCTAACCCGTCCTGATCCACCAATCGATTGTTCGCTGTCCACAAGCGACCGTCAGGTGGATCAATGACCTGAGGATATTCAGCCGGCTCCAGCCAGCCGGACCAGCCGTGTTGGCCATTTGCCCAGGAGGACGGCAAGCGGCCATCGTGACCGAAGCGGCGCGGCAACGGTCCAGCAACGGTCCAGGCGATATGACCGTCGGCGTCCGCCAACAATAAATTCTGCGCGGGAATGCCGGCTTGGCGCGCAATCTCCAGCGCCGTATCCACCGTTTCCGTGCGCTCCAACGCCAGAAGCTTCATATTGACCGCGCGCGGTTCATGCGCCACCCAGCGCAGGGCGCGCTGGCGCTGGCGGTGATCACGATCCAGCACCGGCCCCCAGAGGGTTTCCCGAATCTCCAGCGTTTCATCCGGAGCATCGCGGACCACGAGTATTTCTTCCATCGTCTCGAAAGGCTGCGGACCGTTCGGGGTTTGGTAATGATCGTCATCATCGCCCGGCTCCAGAAGCACCAGATCGGCCCAATCGCCTTCACTGTTGGTGTAACCCCAGGCGATATGCCCGTTGCTACCCACGACCATGGCTGGAGCGCCCGGCAAAGTAACGCCGGAGATATGCCATTCGCGTCCAGTCTCATCAGCGTAAATGAACGTCGCCCGATACCAGATATTCGGCATCCGCAAAGGCAAATGCATATCATTCGCCAGGAGCGCGCCGCCATGCTCGGTCAGAACGCCCGCGACTGCCCAGTTGTTACTGCCAAGCGGCGGAGCGTCGGTCTCGGTGGCGAAAAGCGCAAAATCAAAGGCTGGAGAGACGGTGGTCACGGATGTTGGAAAAACCGGCGAGCGTTGGGTGCTGAAGACCTCTAGACCGGGCGGCGGCGGCGCAGCAAAGGGCTTGCCTTGCAGCGGCGTATCCCATGCAGTGCCGACTGGATCAAGAAACGCGGCCAGCGCGGGCGGTAATCGATCATGCAGCAACCCTCGCGCTGATTCGCGTTGCCATTGCGCACTTTGTAAATCCAGATACATGGCATACACCGTCAACAACGTATCTTCGGGTTGCCAGGGTTTGGGCGTATCTCGCAACAGCAAATATTCGAACGGCGGCTGAAAGCGATCCGCCAAGCCCGCGTTAACGCCAGCGGCATAAGCAGCGATCAGCGCTTGATCCTCCGCAGGCAACGCCGCGAGCGTTTGGCGGGCGCGCTGCCGGAAGCGATGCACACGATGCGCACGATCCAGGGTCAGCGCCGGCGGACCGAACCATTCCGCCAGTTCCCCCGCTGCCGAGCGCCGCAACAGATCCATCTGAAAAAAACGCTCCTGCGCGTGCAAGAAACCGGTCACTCGGGCCACATCCAGCCGCTGCCGACCGTGAATCCGTGGAACGCCCAGCGCATCCCGCTCAACGGTCACGACGGCATCCAGGCCGGGCAGCAGGACAACGCCTTCCAGGCGCGGCAGACTGCCGCGCCACAAAATGGTAAGCACGATGACAATTCCGATCAGCGCCGCCAAAAGGCCGCCGCCGATCCAGAGCAGCAAGCGTCGCCCGTGAAAAGGGTTAAACAGGATTATCATTGTGTATTCTCAACTCGCTTACCCTTGGCGCGTGCTATGATAACGATTCTCGCATTGTCCGATCATGCGAGAATCACACGATAAATAACCATTTTCGAGGAAACCGCTATGGATCACCATGCCCCGGATAACAGTCGTCGTCGCTTCATCAAGCTGACTGCCATCGGCCTGGCTGCTGCGCCTTTCGCCAATGCTCTGTTGAACGGAACCGCCCGCGCTGCGGATATGGTCAGCGAAAGCGATCCGCAAGTATCGGCGCTGGGCTACGTCGCTGACGCAACCAAGTCTGATAAGCGGACAGATGCAACAGCAGCATGCCATAATTGTGGTCTGTACACGGGCAAAGAAGGCGAGGAAAGCGGCCCCTGTGCAATCTTTCAGGGCAAGCTGGTCGCGGCTAATGGCTGGTGTACGGCTTGGGTGAAAAAGGCGGGCTGATTTTCTAAACCGCCTATTCATTAATTCCCCTTATAGCAAATCTATCGATACGCAGGAGCCTGCTCGCGAGCGAGGATGCGTTGCATCGCTGGCAAGCTCGCTCCTGCAAAAAACTTGATTTTCATTCAGAAACGACGCTACTTTCCCCGCTTCCGATCCAGCCGCCAGACCAAGTCTTCGACGATCCGGCGATATAATTCCTCCTTGAGCGCTAAATCCTCGATGCCATGATCGAGATTCGGGTTGTCGTTGACCTCGATGACCACGACGCCCTTAGCGGTTTGCTTCAGGTCGACGCCGTAAAAGCCA
>JAGRHK010000395.1 GCA_020444985.1 Candidatus Competibacteraceae bacterium | reverse complement strand
CGTTGAAAGAGGTTAAAAGGCCATGAGCGGAAATCAAAAATCATATCTTGAGTCTGCGGTCAATGCCGCGCTGCACACGATCCACTACTCACGCGGCACTCGCATGTGGACCAACCGCAACAAACAGACGTACTTACGCGGAATCATGGTGGTTCGAGGCCTGCATGTGGATTACGTCACCTATGACACGATTGAGCGCATGGACGGTACAGTATGGCTCAGGCCCGGCATTTACAACGCCGCCATGGAGCTATCCGTCGATCAGAGAAATCCGGGACGCCGGCAGATTCGCCCAGTCCACAGCCAACGCAACAACAAGAACCGGGTCTGCAATTTCCTGATTCACGCTTCAGCGCCGCCACACTTTCTCGAAGGTTGTGTCGCACCTGGTTATGAGAGCGCCCGTGGACTTGAAGCATCGCAGTCATCACTCGAAACCATCTTCCTCTCATTAGGCGGTTTCGATGCTGGAAAGTCAGTCTTATTCAACGTCTCTGGCGTTATGCCCGCCAACTGACTGGCGTCGGTGATAGGGTGACGCCAGAGGCATTGATCCAATTTGACCCGCTGGCCCGCCCAAACTGAACGAAGACCAAGCACCGGCAACGGCTCTGTGGCGTTAGCTGAGAGCGTTGCCCGATTTACCTCAGTCGACTCACGATTCTTTTCCGATCAGTTCGATCGGATAACCGTCCGGGTCTTCGATAAAGGCAATGATCGTTACCCCAGCATTCATCGGCCCGGCTTCGCGCAGAATGCGCCCGCCCCGCGCCTTCACATCCGCAGCAGCTTGGTACACATCATCCACTTCCAGGGCGATGTGCCCACATACCCCGTACCCAACTCGTAGCGATCCACGCCCCAGTTATAGGTCAGTTCAATGACGGTCTGAGTGGATTCTTCACCATAGCCGATAAACGCCAGAGTGAACTCACCTGCGGGATAATCCTGGCGACGCAATAATTTCATGCCCAGGATTTCGGTATAAAAACGAATGGAACGGTCCAGATCGCCCACGCGCAACATGGTATGCAGAATTCGCATGATAACCTCGTTAATAAAGTGAATGCAGAAAACCCACCAGGTTTGAGACGTTTTGTATCTCGCCCTTTATTGTCGCGACACGTCACCTGTTGCCAAGTTTCAAACGCTGGGGTGCGAACGGCGCGATAGTTGGGAGCCGCTATCGGCGCAGCAGTTCCCAGTCTCCTTATTTGTCTTGCTTTTCATTATTGGAGTAGTGGTTTTGGCGGTTCTCAATGATATGACTGATTTAGCTATTCTTATATCATCATCTCTATAGAATCCCCCCCACTTTTCTAAGCAAGCCTGCCCAAACAACGATCCACCACATCGCTGAAATCAAAAATTAATGGTTCAAAAAAATGGCCACCCTTTACAAGACAAAGAGTTGAAAAATCGAGAGGCAAGGGGAAGCGAGGCAGCAGGCTCCTATGGCTTCAGGAAAGGTTGCAAGGCCGTGATGGACACCTGCCAGAGCGCCTCGGCGAGCCGCTCATCACGAGCTGCGGCGGACGGCGTGGCCGGCTGAGCATCAATAAAATACTGTCCGGTGAGGGTGCTCACTGCCGCCGCCGTAGCCAAATAGACCGAGGTGCGCGCGCCGTCGGCGACGGGTGCGCCGTCGATGCCAAATCCGCTACGCAGCAACTTCGTATCGATCACGCCCGGATGCAAGCAATTAGCGGTGACTGCCGTGCCGGCCAACCGCTGAGCCAACGTCTGAGTGAACAGAATATTAGCCAATTTCGATGCCCCATACGCCGCATAGCCATCAAAGTGACGGGCGAAGGTCAGATCCTCCAGATCAAGCCGCCCGCTCTGGTGGGCAATGGAGCTGACCGTGACGATACGGCCCTGGGGGCTGATCTTGACGAGATCGAGCAACCTTTGGGTGAGCAGGAAGGGCGAAAAGTAATTGACTGCCATTGTTCTTTCAAAGCCATCGGCGGTCAGGCAGCGCGTGTGCTCATAGACGCCGGCATTGTGCAGGAGGACATCAAGGACGGGCGTGTGTTGTCGCACTTGGTCGGCTAGAACCTGCACTTGGCACATCGCGGCCAGATCGCCCCAGACCGGTACGGCAGTAGTGGCGTTCAGCGCATCGATGGTCTGTTGCGCGCGCTTTTGGGTGCGTCCATGCAGCAGCACCCAGTGGCCCTGCGCCAAGAGTTGGCGAGCGGTTTCCCGACCGATACCGTCGGTCGCGCCGGTGATAAGGATCATTTTCATAGAGTCCTCGCTGGACGATGCGCTATAAGGTCAAAAAAACAGTTCTTCCTTGGTTGAAGGTGGAAGATCCCGGGCGATTCCACAAAACCAGAGTGATATTCCCATTTTGTTCAATAGATTGAAAGCGCTTTTATTGAGAGTAAGGCCATTGGTCACAAGTTAAGGAATTTGCGAAGCTGTCAAGGTACTTATGTGAATTGAGAGTGGACTGATGGAGACACTGATGACCACCGTACCACCGGAAGCAGCAAAGCCCAAGAAAGGCAGTTCTGTCCGTCATACCCGTGCCATCCAGCGTGACCGGGTCAAACGTCCGCTGAGTGCACCACCGGCGGAAGCGGTAGTGGCCCGCCTGAGTGAGATTGTCCATCCGGCGACGCTCTCCCAGGTTGGTTATTTTCATGATTTGGGGTTGCGCGCACGGGTATTGAGCTTGCCAGTGATGGTGGGC
>JAGRHK010000394.1 GCA_020444985.1 Candidatus Competibacteraceae bacterium | reverse complement strand
ACTTTGGCGACTCGACATTGAACTTCGGTCAGGCGATGGATCATGCTTACCAGCGGCCTGTTGATGATGATGAATTATGAGTTCCTGGTAATTCGTAACCCATAAAGCCTTAGCAGCCGCCACTCTCGGGTGGCGGCTGCTTTTTTCTTTTTTTCATCACCATGTGGTCTTTCCTTGGCATTGGCGCCCAAAAAGCGGGCACCACTTGGCTATATAGCCAGCTCGAACGTCATTTACAACTCGCTTTTCCTCTTGGCAAGGAGGCTCATTTCTGGGACAGGCCCCACAATGCTACTGCCATTGCCGGTTATCTGAGCCAATTTGCAAATAATGCTGACGTCGCTGGAGAGATGACGCCCTCCTATGCGACATTGCCTATTTCCGTGGTTCGGGAGATCCATGCCTGTAATCCCCATCTACGGCTGATCTACCTGATTCGCAATCCCATCGATCGCGCTTGGTCATCAGCACTCATGGCTCTGCAGCGCGCACAAATGACCCTCGACGAAGCCAGTGACGCCTGGTTCAGCGACCATTTCCACTCCGCTGCCTCCCGCAAACGCGGCGACTACCAAGCCTGTCTGCAAACCTGGCGCGAAGTCTTTCCCAAACAACAAATGCTTGTCTTGCGCTTCGAGCAAATCACTAACGAACCCGAAGTCCTGATCAATCGCTGCTTCCAACACCTCGGTGTCGCCCCTCTGGATCCCGAGCAATTGCGCCAACACGGCTGCCGTGAAAAAATCTTTGCCGGACCGGGCTACCCACTGCGCCCCAGCTTGAAACCCGTGTTACAGAATCTCTACGAGGACAAGATCAAGATACTCGCTCGTTATCTCGATATGGACTTAGACGCATGGCTGGATGATTGAAAGAGCTGGACTGTGTGCGCCAAATTTTGGCTAACGGGGCGCGAAGCGTTCCGCTTATCTCCGAGATAATCCTTACCGCGCCCGCTGTAAGGCCCTTATTCCCTGTTCCAGTCCTTCCGAGGTCAAAGAAGGGACTACCTCAACCGTTGCGCGATCCATTCCTTGAGAGCCTCGTCCATCCGCGTCTGCCACCCTTGGCCAGTCCCCTTGAAATAGGCGATTACTTCGGGCGAATAACGCACGGTCAATGCCTGCTTGCGCGGCTTGCGGCCCGGTCCGCGCGCCCGGTGCAATGTGGCCAGTGTGGTAGCAACACCCCCACCCGATGTGACGATGGCGTTCGCCCAAAATGCCTCGACAGCGAATGGATCGTTCGGATCGTAGGGTGAGTCCTCATCAAGGACAATGTCCTCATCGGTCAGCGCCCGGAGCTGGTCCAGATCAGTGCCTAACGGTTTGCCAATAGCGTCGTTCTTCATGTCGAGTCGCCTTGCGAATGGAAATCAGGTGGGGCGCAGCGGGACGATCCACCCAGACCAGGAACACGATCACCCCGTAAAATAGCCCCAAACTTTGTAAACGCTGCTCGCCATACGCTGCACGGTTGTCTTCACTGGTTACCAGGGGTGCATCGAAAAGCACTTCACCATCAGCCAAGTCGATACCGTGCTTGCGGAGATTCTCCAAACGTTTAGGTTCATCCCAGGTGATCATAAACAAATTGTAACTACATCATGGATTCCAGCTAGATCAATTGATACAAAGAGCCTGGGCAGTCACCGCGTCCGCTGCAAGGCCTTTATTCCCTGTTCCAGCCCTTCCAGGGTCAGGGGATACATGCGATCGTCCAATAATTCCCGCACCATCTGAATCGAGGGCATATAACTCCAGCGGTTGGGCGCTTGCGGATTCAGCCAGATGGCCTGGGGCCAGACGGCCAGCAGGCGATGCAGCCACACGTCACCGGCCTCAGGATTGAAATGCTCCACGCTGCCGCCGGGGTAAGTGATCTCGTAAGGACTCATCGTGGCATCGCCGACCAGAATCAGTTTGTAATCCCGGGTGAACGTGTGCAGCACCGTCAGGGTGTCGATCTTCTCGGTATAACGGCGACGATTATCTTTCCACAGCCCCTCGTAGACCATGTTGTGAAAATAAAAGTACTCCAGATGCTTGAACTCGCTGCGCGCTGCCGAGAACAGCTCCTCACAGGCGCGCACATGATCGTCCATCGAGCCGCCGACATCCAGAAACAACAGCACCTTCACCGCATTATGCCGCTCGGGCACCATTTTTAAATCCAGCCAGCCGGCATTGCGCGCCGTCGAGCGAATCGTGTCGTCCAGATCCAGCTCCTCCGCTGCGCCCTCGCGGGCAAAACGGCGCAAACGCCGCAGCGCGACCTTGATGTTGCGCGTTCCCAGCTCTACGGTGTCGTCCAGATTGCGAAATTCGCGGCGATCCCAGACTTTCACCGCCCGGCGATGGCGCGAGGCGTCCTGCCCAACGCGGATACCTTCCGGGTTATAGCCGTAAGCCCCGTAGGGCGAGGTTCCCGCCGTGCCGATCCATTTATTGCCGCCCTGGTGACGGTCTTCCTGTTCCGCCATCCGCTGCGCGAAGGTTTCCATCAGCTTTTCCCAGCCGCCCATCGCCTCAATGAGTTGTTGGTCCTCCTCGCTCAGCGTTAACTCCGCTAGCTTGCGCAACCATTCCAGGGGCACGTTCGCCCCGGCCATTTCATCAAACAGGGTTTCCAGCCCCTTGAAATGACTGGCGAAGATCTGATCAAAGCGGTCATAGTAACGTTCGTCCTTGACCAGCGCGGCCCG
>JAGRHK010000393.1 GCA_020444985.1 Candidatus Competibacteraceae bacterium | reverse complement strand
GGCTGCGCTGCGTGCGTTCAAGGTCATGGGAGTGCGCATCGCGATTGATGATTTTGGCACCGGTTATTCATCGCTGAGCTATTTGCAGCGATTTCCTGTAAATGTTCTCAAGATTGACCGGGCCTTTGTCATGGATCTCCCCGAAAATACCAGCAGCGCTGCAATCGTAGACGCGATTGTCACCCTGGCGCACGGATTGGATCTGGAGGTCGTCGCCGAAGGGATCGAGACGCTAGAACAAAAGGCGTTCCTGCAAGCTCGGGGTTGTGACGAAGGCCAGGGTTATTATTTCGGTCGTCCGATGCCGTTGGCTGAATTTCGCGAACGATTGAAGCAGGACAGGCTTAAAATGGCAACAGAAGCGGCGTTATCAATAACGTGATAGCCATGATGATGAGCAGCAGAGGTAATCCGACACGCACGAAGTCATTGAACCGATAGCCGCCTGGCGCCAGCGTCAAAGTGTTCACGGGCGAGGAGACGGGAGTGACGAACGCCGCCGAGGCGGCGATGGCTACCGTCATGGCGAAGGGGTAAGGGGAAACGCCGACTTTTTGCGCGGCCACAATCGCGATCGGCGCTACGAGTTCTGCGGTGGCGGTGTTGGAAATGAACATGCCAACCAGCGCCGCAAGCAGGAAAATACCGGCCAGCAAAACCAACGGGGTAAACCCGCCCAGGCCCGCTACCAGTCCATCGGCGATTAGCGTAACGCCGCCCGTTTGTTCCAGCGCCCGAGCCAATGGCAACATGCCAGCGATTACCACCAGGCTGGGCCAGTTGATAGCGCGGTAGGCGTCTTCCATGCGCAGGCAACGGAACAGGCCCATGGCCAAGGCGGCCATGAGCACGGCAGCGACATTGGATACGAGTCCGAAAGCCATGCATAACACCATCGCCAGGAGAATGGCCAAGGCGAAAGGCGCTTGCCGGTAAGCGGGAGCAACGTCGCTCAGTTCCGCAGGCAGATTCAGCACCAGAAAATGTTTTTGCTCGCCTTGCAGTAAACTGATTTGCTTCCAGGAGCCGGCCACCAGCAACATGTCGCCAAACGCCAGCTTTTCTTCTATGAGGTTACCTGGCAGCGGTTGACGATTGCGGCGAATGCCCAGGACGTTCAGGCTGTATTGAGTGCGGAACGCCGCTTGGCGCAGGGTCTGGCCGATCAGTTCCGAGTCCGGGGGCAGCATGACTTCGACCAAGCCCAGTTCTTGGACCAGACTGCGCTGCTGGCTTTCCTGAATTAACAATCGCCCCAGGCGTTCATGAGCGCATAAGGTGGCGATGGCATCATCCTGACCGACCACGTAGAGCGCGTCAGCGGGGTGAAATTCGGTGTTAGCCAGCGCGGGCGAAACGATTTCCGTAGCGCGCTCCGCATGGCCGATGCCGACTACCGTGACCCCATAATGGGTGCGCAATTGCGCCTCGGCAACCGTTTGGCCAATTAATGGCGAACCCGGATCGAATCGTAATCGATGCAATTGCCCTGTTAAATTGTAGCTTTCCGCCAGCTCCGCCAAAGTTTGACGACGACCGGCCGTCCCGGTTTTCGGTGGATTGGCGGGCAGCAGGCGCGAACCGATGGTCCACATATAGATAATGCCCAGCACCAGCGCCAGCAAGCCGATCGGCGTGATGTCAAAGAAGCGGAAGGGTTCCAAACCAGCGCTCCGCAAGGCGTCATTTACCACCAGGTTGGGTGGGGTGGCAATCAAGGTCAGCATACCGCTGAATAAGGCGGCAAAGGCCATAGGCATCATCAGCCGGCTGGGACTGATGCCAAGCCGGGCAGTGATGCCGAGTACGATCGGGATGAAAATCGCGACGACGCCGGTGGAACTCATGAATGCGCCCAAGCCAGCGACCGCCAGCATCAGCAGAATCAGCAAGCGACTTTCGCTGGCGCCGGCCATGCGGGTTAACCAGAGGCCCACCTGGTAGGCGACGCCCGTGCGCACCAGACCTTCTCCGATGACGAACAGGCCAGCGATCAGCAGGATTAACTGGTCGCCAAAACCCGCGACCGCTTGGGCCACGGGCAAGATGTCGCCGAGAATCAGCGCCAGAATCACCAGCAGGGCGACCACGTCGGGCCGCAATCGGTCGCTGGCGAAGAGTACGACCGTGACAGCGAGTAAACCGAATACAAAAAGGGCGTCAGGCGTCATACGGTAGATTTCCCATGGGCGGCGGATAAAGTATTGGCATGATAATAGCTATCAGGTGGTTACCTCAAATCCTTGCAATAAAACGTGCGGATCTGGAATCCGCTCGCCAGAAGCTGAAAAGCGCCATTTAAGCCCGACGATAAATTTGCCCGCCGCTTTCGTTAAACTCTGTCGCTTTTTCGCGCAGACCTTCCTGCATGGCGACCTCAATATCCTCAAGCCCTTTGCGCTCAGCGTACTCGCGCACTTCCTGGGTAATCTTCATCGAGCAGAAATGCGGGCCGCACATCGAGCAAAAGTGCGCGATCTTGGCCGATTCTTTGGGTAACGTCGCGTCGTGGTATTCCCGGGCGCGCTCGGGATCAAGACCCAGGTTGAACTGGTCCTCCCAGCGAAACTCGAAACGCGCCTTGGACAGCGCATTGTCGCGGAGCTGCGCGCCAGGATGACCTTTGGCCAGATCAGCGGCATGCGCAGCGATTTTGTAGGCAATGATGCCCTCGCGCACATCCTCCTTGTCCGGCAGACCCAGAT
>JAGRHK010000392.1 GCA_020444985.1 Candidatus Competibacteraceae bacterium | reverse complement strand
CGCCTAGCTCAACGCCGACAATGTCAGTGCTGGTATAGGCGCGCATATTGGAGCCGTGCAACAGCAGCGCTGCCCGGCGGGCGTGATCTGCGTCGCGCGCGGCAACCGTGACTGCCGTTGGCAAACCTCGGGCGACCTCGCCAGCGAAGCTGGGTCCTGAAATAACCGCCACTGGCCAGGATGCGCCAAATACCTCAGCAGTGACTTCATGAAGGAAGCGGCCGCTGCCTGGCTCCAAACCCTTGGTGGCCCAGGCCAGGCTGGCGGTAGCCGGCAATAGGGGACACAAACGCTCCAGCGTCATGCGGTAGGCATGACTGGGCGTCGCCACCAGCGCCCAATCGACTCCAGCAACTGCCGCCGGCAGGTCGATGCCCACCGTTAGCGCTGTCGGAAAGCGGAGATCGGGCAAATATCGGCGATTTTCCCGTTCCTGGCGCAGCAGCTCAACTTCTTGAGGATCGTGCCCCCATAGGCGAACAACATGACCGTTGCGGGCTAATAACAGGGCCAGCGCGGTTCCCCAGGAACCGACGCCTAGCACCGTGATGGTTGCGGGAAGATTCATCAGGCATCAGGCATCAGGCATCAGGCGTGCAGCCCGCATGGGGCGCAGCGGAATCCAGAAAAGTCCTGGATTTCGGTCCGATGACCTGCATCCAGGCTACAGAGTTTTTTATAGAGCTTCTAATGCGGAGTCGGGGCAGCCGTTGCGGCCTGCTCCTGTTGCTGTTGTAAGCGTTGGAGGTAGAGTGCGTCGAAGTTGATGGGATTGAGCAACAGGGGCGGAAAACCGCCTTTGCCGATCAGTGAGGCCAGTTCCTCCCGCGCGAAGGGAAACAGGATATTTTGGCAAAAGGCATGCAACATATGCGCTCTTTGCTGCTCGTCAAAACCACGCAGGGTGAAGAGACCGGCTTGCTTGACCTCGGCCAGATACGCAGTGCGCTCGCCCAGTTTAGCGGTCACCGTCAGGGTCAGCACTGATTCGAAAAGGTCGTCGGTCAGCGGTGTCGCGCCAGTTTCCAGCCGAACCTCGGTTTGCGGCTGCCACTGCTCAGTGAAGATCGTGGGAGAATTAGGCGTCTCCAGCGATACATCTTTCAGATAAACTTTCTGGATTTCGAAATGCTGCTGTGGCGTTTGTTGTTCGCTCATGCGAAAGACCTTGTAGTTGAGGGTGCGAAGATCCCAGGTTTCAGTTACAGGTTACAGGTTACAGGTTACGGATTTCAGGCTTTCTTGCGGTTAATCGGCAAGTTGGCATCTTGCCAGGCATTCAGGCCACCGCTCAGGTTCCGAACATTCGCAATACCGTTCTTTTTAAGCAGGGCGCAGGCCGATTGCGCAGTGGCGCCGCTGCGACAATAAATAAGGATCGGCTTGCCGCCTGCTTTGGCCAGTTCGCCGAACCGGTCCTTGAGCGTGGCGAATGGCATGTTCCGCGCTTGGGGAATATGTCCACTCTTGTACTCCCCGCTATCGCGAATATCGACGATCCAGGCTTCTTCGTCGTTAATCAAGCGCAGAGCTTCGACCGCATTGACCGTGACAATTCCACGCATCCGGCGCAACACTTCAGTACCGATCAGCATGCCCAGAATGGCGAATGCGGCCGCAAACAGCAGCCAATTCTGTAAAGCAAATTCAGTAAAATCACTCATGGCTTTCTCAACACAACCCGCAACTTGTCTGATCCCCAGCGCTCTTGACGCCCAGCTTTGAGAGGATCAACTCCGCCGGGCAAAATTGGGTAAAGCCGCTCTGGAACAAGTTCAACCCGACAAAGGCGGTAAACCACAACCAATAACTACTGTGATAAAGCGGGCTGGCTGGGGCGCCCAGAGTCAGGGAAATCAGGACGAAGGCGCCGGCCATGATTCGAATGATTCGTTCGCTATTCATAAAAATACCTGTAAAGTCAACTGATTAAGTTTCAAGTGGGGCCGCTTTCAACCGGTTCAGCAGGATAAATCCCACCCTGTAATCTTGTTAATCAAACGGCTGGCAAGGTGTCTGCTCTTGGTTGGAACTACTTCAAAAAATCCTTGAAGAATCCATTTTTAAGTTGTAAAGAACACCTTGCCGACTACAAATTTCGTGTGCAAAACACATCCTGCATCATCTCGATTAACCTTAGAGTCCGGGCGTCGCCTACCCGATAATAAACTCGGTTAGCGTCCTTGCGGCAAGCCAGAATGCCCTTATCGCGCAGAATTGCCAAGTGCTGAGAGATATTGCTTTGGGATGTGCCAACCTGTTCAACGATATCCTGGACGCTGCATTCCCGGTCGCCCAACATACACAGAATCTTGAGACGCAATGGATGCGACATTGCCTTCATCGAGCGAGAAGCTCTTTCGATATCCTCATCGCGAGCGATCAGAATATTTAGGGGGGAGCTGCCCGCGCCGGCCAGGTCTCGCTCCAGACCAACCCACTGATTACGCGCCATAAATCTGGTTATTTCGTAGAAATTTAGTCGATTAGTATAATCGAATATAACGATATGGAGAAGCGCCCGGCGTCGATGATCGGCGTTACTTCCGGATGCGACTGGCGAAATCGTCGGGCTGAGGGTATGATTGTTGAGTAAAAGGCTTGGAAGATTCCAGCCTTAAAACCTGGAACTTAAAACTTAAAGCTTTGATGTTTAACATCACCACATCAGGAGGCATTGCATGTACAAACTTGTGCTTATCCGCCACGGTGAA
>JAGRHK010000391.1 GCA_020444985.1 Candidatus Competibacteraceae bacterium | reverse complement strand
CGACCTCGCCATCCATTTCCAGCACCAAGCGGAGTACGCCATGCGCGGCGGGATGTTGTGGACCGAAGTTCAGAGTGTAATTGCGAATCTCGGGCATCAGCGACTTTCCTTCAGTGCGACTCGAGGTAACGGTTGTCCTTGCGGATAACGCGGGGCACCAGCACGCGCGGATCAATGCTCACCGGCTCGTACACCACGCGACCGCGCTCCGGGTCATACCGCATTTCCACTTGGCCAATCAGCGGGAAGTCCTTGCGGAACGGATGGCCGATAAATCCGTAATCCGTGAGGATGCGCCGCAAATCCGGGTGGCCTTCAAACACGATGCCGAACAAATCGAAAGCTTCGCGCTCGAACCAGTTGGCCCCGGCCCAAAGATGCACGACCGAAGGCACCACTGGCAACTCATCATCCGGAGCAAACACCCGAACGCGTAAGCGCTGGTTGCGCGACACTGAAAGCAACTGGTAGACGGCAGCGAAACGGCCCTTGCCGGCGAAAGTTTGCCCATCGGCGACCTGAATAGCCGTTGGACCACGCCCGGTCGCCCGCTCCACTACGCCCCGGCTAAAGCCCTGGTTCGTGGATTCACTGGTCGCCCATTCCACATCGCCGTAAGCCGCGTAATCGACGCCGCACACGTCCATGACTTGCTCGAAAGCAAAGTCCGGCTCATCGCGCAGAGCGCTGAAGATAGCGAGCGCCTGATCAGGCGGGATTTCGATAGTCGCCTCGGCGCGATCCAGCCGACAGTCCAACAGGGCGTCGCCAAATCGCGTTTGCAGCTTTTCCAGGAGAGTCTGAAGCGCTTCAGGCATGGAGGATTCTCTTAACGGGCGATAGTGTTGGTGCGGCGAATTTTGTTCTGGAGTTGCAAAATACCATAAATCAGCGCCTCCGCAGTCGGTGGACACCCCGGCACATAGATGTCAACCGGCACGATGCGGTCACAACCGCGCACCACAGCGTAGGAATAATGGTAATAACCACCGCCATTTGCGCAAGAACCCATTGAAATCACCCAGCGCGGCTCAGCCATCTGATCGTAAACCTTGCGCAAGGCAGGACCCATTTTGTTGCACAGCGTACCGGCGACAATCATGACATCCGACTGGCGCGGACTGGGCCGAAACACGATGCCAAACCGATCCAGGTCGTAGCGGGCCGCGCCAGCATGCATCATCTCCACCGCGCAACAGGCCAAGCCAAAGGTTACCGGCCACATCGATCCGGTGCGCGCCCAGTTAATGAGTTTATCGGCAGTGGTGGTCACCATGCCTTTTTCCAGAATGCCTTCTATTCCCATTCCAAGGCTCCTTTCTTCCATTCGTAGATGAAACCAATCACCAGGATGCCGAGAAAGATCGCCATCGCCGTGAACCCGAACAGGCCAATCTGATCAAGAACAATGGCCCAAGGAAACAGGAAGGCGATTTCCAGATCGAAGATAATAAACAGGATAGCCACCAGGTAATAGCGGACATCAAACTTCATCCGGGAATCCTCGAAAGCCTCGAAACCGCACTCATAAGGCGATAATTTCGCGCTATCGGGGCGATGGGGGCCAAGGAAAAAGCCAAGGCTGATGACGATCACGCCCATCGCCAAGGCGATCACTACGAACATCAGAACAGGAAGGTAATTAGACAGCATTGGAAGTCACACCTTACTGAGATATGTAAGACATCCTGGCAATCGACCGGCAGGATGCCTGATTCTGGTGCCGATGGCCGGACTCGAACCGGCACGGCTTGCGCCACTAACCCCTCAAGCTAGCGTGTCTACCAGTTCCACCACATCGGCATGGTTATCATTATTCATTTATTCATTAGTTTGCGGCAACTGCGGCACATCGACAGGACCTTTAACGGTCTCAGGCGGCGGCGCAGGCGCTTCGGATACCGCCTGCTCCATCACGCTTCTCGGCGCTGTCGAAGTCTGTGTTGCAAAATAACCCAGCGTTAAACTGGTCAAAAAGAACGCCGTTGCCAAAACCGCCGTTGTCCGACTCAAAAAAGATGCCGAACCCTGCGATCCAAACATCGTTGCGGAAGCGCCGCTCCCGAACGCCGCGCCTGCATCAGCGCCCTTACCCTGTTGCAGCAACACCAAGGCTACCAGAGCAACAGCGACAATGACATGCGCGACAAGAATGAGGGTATAAATCATAATGACTACAGTTTAGCAGCCTGAACGGGCAATCGCCAGAAAGTCCTTGGCATCCAGCGAAGCGCCGCCGATCAGACCACCATCGATATCCGTCATAGCCATCAATTCCCCGGAATTCGCAGCTTTCATGCTGCCGCCATAGAGAATACGGGTCTTTGCCGCTACCGCCGGATTCTGCTCGGCCAGCTTGGCGCGGATGAAGGCATGAACATCCTGGGCTTGCTGCGGCGTAGCCGTGCGACCAGTGCCAATTGCCCAGACCGGCTCGTAGGCGATCACCGCCTCATTAAAGGCTTCAATGCCTTCCAGATCCAGCACCGCCTTGAGTTGCCGCGCCACAACCGACTCGGTAATACCCTGATCGCGTTCTTCCAGGGTCTCGCCGACACAGAGAATCGGCTTGATGCCGACCTTGCGGGCAGCAGCAAACTTGCGCGCCACCATCTCATCGCTTTCGCCATACAGAGTGCGGCGTTCCGAATGGCCCACGATGACGTAGGCACAATGGAAATCCTGGAGCATCGGACCGGCGACTTCACCCGTGTAGGCGC
>JAGRHK010000390.1 GCA_020444985.1 Candidatus Competibacteraceae bacterium | reverse complement strand
CTGGTCTGTCGCATCATGGGATTGCCCGATCCGCGCACCGAGGGTTCCCGTAATCCCGGCGCAACGAATGTGTTGCGCTTCGGTGGTAAAAAAGCCGCCGCCATTACCCTGGCGGGCGATTTTCTCAAGGGCCTGTTACCGGTGCTGCTGGCGCGCTGGGCGGGCGTGGAAGAAATCGGCTTGGCGTTGACCGCGCTGGCGGCGTTTCTCGGTCATCTCTATCCCGTGTTCTTCGGCTTCGAGGGCGGCAAAGGCGTGGCGACGGCGTTTGGCGCGATATTGGGCCTGTCTTGGCCGGTGGCGTTGGCGGCGCTGTTAATCTGGCTGTTGATGGCATTCGTGGTGCGGATTTCCTCGCTGTCGGCGCTAACGGCAGCGGTGGCAACGCCGATTTGTAGTTGGTGGTTCGGCGCGCCCATCGCACAGAATGGGGTCATTCTAGTCATGGCGCTGTTGCTGGTCTGGCGACATCGCTCCAATATCCAGAATTTGCTGGCTGGCGCCGAAGATAAAATTGGTACGGATCGGCCCGAAGGATAAAAATCGAAAATTAAAAGATTTTTCAAGAACCTTGAGCCGATCAGGATCTGGAGCGTTTCGCCGGAAAAGTATTTATTGTAGCCAGCATCAACAAACTCATTCCCCATACCACAGTAAAAGCCTTTATAATTTTAATTTTTCATTTAAGTTCGACTCCTTTCTCCAATCATGCCATCCAGGTATTTACCTTCGTGAACAAACAATCCAGCTACACGCGCGAGGATCTGCTGTCCTGCGCTCGGGGCGAGTTATTTGGCCCCGGCAATGCTCAACTGCCGTTACCGAACATGTTGATGGTGGATCGTATCGTCCACATCGCCTCTGAGGGAGGCCAGTATGGTAAAGGTGAGATCGTTGCAGAACTGGATATTCATCCCGACCTGTGGTTCTTCGGTTGCCACTTTATCGGCGATCCGGTCATGCCCGGCTGTCTGGGGCTGGACGCCATGTGGCAACTGGTCGGGTTTTTTCTCGGATGGATGGGGGGGCAGGGACGCGGACGAGCGCTCGGTTGCGGGGAAGTTAAATTCACCGGCCAAGTACGCCCCGAAGCTAGCAAACTCACTTATCACATCCAAATGAAGCGGGTCATTTTGCGTAAACTGGTTATGGGCATTGCCGACGCGACGCTTGAGGTCGATGGTCGGACGATCTATACCGGCGAGGACCTGCGAGTCGGATTGTTCACCTCAACTGACGGCTTTTGAGGGGGTCACTCATGAGGCGGGTCGTGATTACCGGTATCGGTATCGTATCCAGCATTGGCAACGATCGCTGGGAAGTCCTGGAAGCGCTGCGGCAGGGTCGCAGTGGTCTGGAATTCGCTGAAGACTATCAGGAGCGAGGACTGCGCTCCCATGTGCGCGGGGCATTGCATGTCGATTTAGCAGCGCTAATCGACCGCAAGGTGTTGCGCTTCATGGGCGACGCCGCAGCCTACAACTATGTGGCGATGCGCGAGGCCATTGCCGATGCACAGTTGCCTGAAGAAATCGTGTCGAATCTGCGCACGGGTTTAATCACCGGCAGCGGCGGCGGCAGCCCTCAGCATATTGTTGATGCGGCGGATTTATTGCGTAATAAAGGGCTGAAAAGGGTAGGGCCGTACATGGTGCCGCGCACCATGTGCAGCACGACAACGGCCTGTCTGGCGACGCCCTTCAAGATCAAAGGCGCAAATTACAGCATCAGTTCCGCCTGCTCCACCAGCGCACACTGTATTGGCCACGGCGCTGAGTTGATTCAGTGGAATAAACAGGACGTTGTATTCGCCGGCGGCGGCGAAGAGTTGCACTGGAGCCTGACGCATCTCTTCGATGCGATGGGGGCCTTATCCACCAAATACAATGCCGCCCCGCAGACCGCCTCCCGGCCTTACGACGCCCATCGCGATGGCTTTGTTATTTCCGGCGGTGGCGGTCTCGTCGTATTGGAGGAGCTGGAGCATGCCCGTCAGCGCGGCGCGCGCATCTACGCCGAGCTGGTTGGTTATGGCGCGACTTCGGATGGTCACGATATGGTGCAACCTTCCGGCGAGGGCGCATTGCGCTGCATGCAACAGGCGCTGGAAGGCGTCACTGAGCCGGTGGACTATATCAATACCCACGGCACTAGTACTCCTGCGGGCGATATCCGTGAATTGGAAGCCATCCGCGCAATGTTCGGCGAACGCATCCCGCCAATCAGCGCTACCAAGTCGTTGACCGGTCATGCGCTGGGCGCGGCTGGCGTACATGAGGCCATTTATTCATTGTTGATGATGGATAACCGCTTCATCGCGGCCTCGGCCAACATTGAAACGCTCGATCCGGCTGCGGAAGGTTTTCCCATCGTCCGGGAACGGGTGGATAACGCTGACCTTCAGGTCGTCATGTCTAACAGCTTCGGCTTCGGCGGCACCAACGCGACGCTGGTGTTCCGGCGCGTTGAGGAGTAACCACGAGCGTTCGGGGCGTTCGGGTTCCTCTATGGGCCAGGGAAGGCCAGGAGGCGTTTTGCCTTATTGCATTGCCGCGAATTGTAGAAATTCCCGCACTTTTGCCTGATCCCGGAAGGATCCTTCGATACGATCGCCATTATTGAAACGAATCGCGATTTCGTATTTCCTGAAATCTCCAGAACCTTTTGCAAAATCTATCAGAAAAGGCTCAATGAGCGCTTCGAGCAGATGACCGATCATCT
>JAGRHK010000038.1 GCA_020444985.1 Candidatus Competibacteraceae bacterium | reverse complement strand
CGCTGGAAGCGTGAATGCGCACAACCTGGTCAGCAGGTACGGCGAACATGCCGAAGGGGTAGTTTTCGCGCAGATTTTCTTTTTTAGTGAAAGGCAGGAGGCGCACGTCAGCCACGGACTGGATATGCTGTGGTTTGACGCCTAGTTCATCCATGGCTTCGCGGTAGTAGGAAACGGTTTGGTAACACCGTTCGACCGTGGCGCGCAAGCGGCGCACTTGCAGTTCCTGGAGTTCTTCGCGGGGCAAGGTTTCTTGTTCGATATCCAGAATCATGGGATCAGTCCATTCCAGGGGTCAGTGGTTAGCAGGCAGGGTCTCAGTCAACAAATCATAGCCAAGATCGCGCAAATGTTGATTCAGATCAGCGGGATCAGCGGCGCGGTAGCGGACCACAGCGATCCGCAAGCCGGTCTGGTCAGGATGCAGGGGAGAAACAACGGTGGCAATGTAGCCCCCGGCTTCGTTAATCGCGGTCAACAACCGGCTCAACTGCCCAGTAGCATCGGGCAGATGTACCGTAATGCGCGTCGCGTCTTCCATGATACAGCCGGTAATTTCCAAAAAGAAATCAAGGACATCTTCATGCGTCACAATGCCGACCAACTGGCCGCTGCTTTCAATAACAGGGAGACAGCTAATCTTCTCATGACGCAACAGACGGGCCGCCTCTTCAACCAAAGTATCCGGGGTGCACGTGATGACTTTGGCGCGCATGACCTTGGCCGCCGTCAGCGTGCCCAGCAGATAGTTGGCCTCGCCGACGGAGAGCGTAGTAACAGGCGATGGGGAGACGCGCTCCAGATCATGCGAGGTGACCAGTCCCACCAGTTGACCCTCGCGCACCACCGGCAGATGGCGAACATGATGATCCCGCATCAAAGCCGCCAATTGCGGCAAGCGGGTGTCTTCAGTGACTTGCAAGACGCCACGGGTCATGATCCGATCAACATACATGATGCACCTCTTTCCACCCTTAATATCCTAAATAAGCCCGGCGCACGTCATCATCGGCCAACAAATCAACGGCGGGCGCGGTTTTGACAATACGACCGGTTTCCAGAATATAGCCACGCCCGGCAATAGCCAGAGCGGCGCGGGCGTTTTGCTCCACCAGCAGAATAGTGACGCCCTCGGCATTCAGTTCAACAATCACCCGGAAAATTTCGTCAACCAGCAACGGAGCCAGACCCATCGAAGGTTCGTCCAGCAACAGCAGGCGCGGCCGACCGAGCAGGGCGCGACCCATCGCCAGCATCTGCTGCTGGCCGCCGGACAAGGTGCCGGCCAATTGCTGGCGGCGTTCCTGAAGAATCGGAAAGAGCTGGTAAACCCGCTCCATTTCCTGGCGCACCCAGTCCAAGTCATGATGCTGACGATAAGCGCCCAAGCGCAGATTATCCTCGACGCTGAGCGGAGCAAAGACCTGACGCCCCTCAGGAACCTGGCACACGCCTGCGGTGACGATGCGATACGCAGGCCAGCGCGTCATATCATTGCCGGCAAAACGGATGGTTCCAGCGCTGGACGGATGCAGGCCGGACAGGGTATGCAGCAGCGTGGTTTTGCCCGCGCCGTTGCCGCCGACCAGCGCCACCAGCTCGCCAGCCTGAACGTTCAAGCTGATGTCATGGATAACCCGCACCGGCCCATAGCGACTGTGCAAATTCCTGACTTCCAGCAAGGGCGCATCGGCAAGCGGTTCTCCCGCCGCCTGGAGCTTGTCGTCATACGGCATACTGCACGGCTCCTCCGAGATAGGCGGCAATAACGCGGGGGTTCGCCTGAATCTCCACAGGCGGCCCTTCAGCGAGAACGCTCCCGTAGTCAAGCACCAACAAACGGTCCGCGATGCTCATGACCAACGGCATGTGATGTTCGACCAGCAGGATGGTCACGCCGGTCGCGTGGATGCGGGCGATCAGGTCGCGTAAGGCCATCGTCTCAGTATCGTTGAGACCCGCAGCAGGTTCATCAAGCAACAGGAGTCGAGGCTTGGCCGCCAGAGCGCGGGCGATCTCGACCCGTTTCATCAGCCCGTAAGGTAGAGCGCCGGCGAGTTGTCCGGCGCGGTCGGACAACCCGCACAATTCCAGAGCTTCAGCAGCCCAGGCGCGCAGTTGCCGTTCCTCGCGCCGCACACGAGGAAGACGCAGGGCAGCAGACAGCAGTCCGGTTTTGGCGCGCAGGTGACAACCGACCATGACGTTTTCCAGAACCGTCATGTTGAAAAACAGTTGCAGGTTCTGAAAAGTGCGGGCGATGCCCAGCGCGGCGATGCGGTGCGGAGGCAAGCCGCGCAGTTCGTGGCCATCGAAACGCAAGGCGCCGGCGGTGGGCGAGTAGAAACCGCACAGGACATTGAACAACGTGGTCTTGCCCGCGCCGTTGGGACCGATAATGGCGTAAACCAGCTTTTCCGGGGTCTGGAAACTGACGCCGGCCAACGCCATGACGCCGCCAAAGCTTTGCTCCAGGGCTTCGACAGTCAACAAGCTGGAAGAATGAGCCGTCATCATGAAACGGCTGGATGATGCGGTTCTTTCGCACCGCGCCTTGAAGCGATCCATGTCCATCCCCGATGCACGCCCTGCGTCAATCCCACGAACAATCCCTGTGGCAAAAAGATCATCACGGCCATAAGCAGCGCCCCGTGAATTAACATCTCGTAATCTTCAAAAACCACCAAGCCCTCGTGCAGCAGCGTCAGCGCAATCGCGCCACACGCTGCGCCGAAGGTCGAGGCCATGCCCCCTAATACGACCATGGTCACCAGCTCCACCGAGATCATGAGGCTGAAGGAATCCGGGCTGACAAAGGCCTGCTGATGGGCGAATAAACTCCCGGCAAACGCGGCGAACAAGGCGGAGACCACAAAGACCTGCGTCTTGGCGCGAGCGGTATCGATGCCCATCATCTGCGCAGCCAGTTCAGCGCTACGCACCGCGCGCAAAGCGCGACCGATCCGGGAATCAACCAGATTCAATGACAGCCCGATGACCAGCAACATGGCGACGGCAATGACCCAATACCATTGCCGGTCGCTATCGACCGTCCAGCCCAACAGATTCAGCGGCGGGATGTTGCCCAAACCATCCGGTCCTCCGGTCCATTCCGTCGCTTGCACCATGAGGACATGGATGATGACGCCAAAACCCAGGGTCGCCATGGCCAGATAATGCCCACGCAAGCGGAGAATAGGTCGGGCCAGTAGCCAAGCGATGGTTCCCGCAACCAACAGACCAGCCAGCATGGCCAACCAGCCCGGCCACTCCCAGCGCGTGGTCAGAATCGCTGAGGCGTAGCCGCCCATACCGAAGAAGGCCGCATGGCCGAGGGAAATCTGCCCGGCATAGCCCATCAATAGATTGAGGCCAACGGCCAGGATGACATGCAGACCCGCAGCGATGCCAACCACCGTGACGAAATAATTATCCGGGAACAGGATAGGCAGCAGGATCACTGCCACCGCGAAGACGAAGAAACCGGCTAATCGCATGATTGCTTCCCTGTCAAACCCGTTCCGCGACCTTATGACCGAACAAACCCGTTGGCTCAAAAAACAACACCATCAGCACGAACACGAAGGCGATGGCATCCTTGTAGCCGGAAGAGATCAACCCCGCGCCCAGCGCTTCCAGAACGCCAAGCAGCAACCCTCCGGCGACCGCGCCCATGGGGTTGCCAATCCCGCCGACAATGGCGGCGGAAAACCCCTTGAGACCGAGCATGATCCCGGCTTCATAGGAACTGAAAGTAATAGGCGCCGCCAGAATACCGGCAATAGCGCCCAAACCAGCGGACAATCCGTAAGCCAACCGCAACATGACTTTGACGTTGATCCCAACCAGTTGCGCCGCAACTGGATTAAAGGAGCACGCCAACAACGCCTTGCCCAGCAAAGTGCGATTCAGAAAAGCGCGCGTTAAACTGACGAGTAATACCGCGCCGCCCAGGACCCACAGGCTTTGCGGCAACAGCGTCGCGCCGCCCAGATGGATCGGTTCATTGCCGGAGAAAGCGGGAAACGGCAGAGAGTTCTTGCCCCAGAGCAGCGAAGCCACCCCGCGCAGGAAAATCGCTGCGCCGATGGTAATAATGATCGTCGTGACGACCGACGCGCCGCGCGCCGGTTCGATGGCGCAGCGCTCCAGCAACAGCCCGACCAGCGCCGTCAGCAAGGTCGCCGCGATGGCCGCCAACACGAGTGGTAACCCCGCGCCAAGCAGCGCAATCGCGGTCATGGCCCCCAGCATCACGAACTCGCCTTGTGCGAAGTTCACCACATCCGAGGCGTTGTAGATCAGCGCAAAGCCTAATCCCACCAAAGCGTAGATAGCGCCGACCGTGATGCCGGTGACTAAAAACTGAAAGATCTGTTCAGGCATTGACGGGGTTTTATTCGACGATCTTCCAACCGCCGTCACGGATCTCCACCATCTTGAAGGCGTCCAGATTCAAACCCATGTGGTCTTCCGGCGTCATATGAAAGATCCCGGCAGTGCCGATGAAACCTGAGGTTTTTTCGATTTCATCACGCACCTGAGTCTTGTCGGTTCCGCCAGCGCGTTTAATAGCTTCAGCCGCGATCATGACCCCGTCGTAAGCATGACCGCCGAAAGTAGAGACAGCGCCATGCTTAGCTTCGTACTCTTTCTTATACGCCAGCAAGACCGGTTTTTGTGGATCGGTATCCGGTAATTGTTCGGCGACTACCAATGCGGCGGCAGGCAGACGCACCCCTTCCGCCGCCTCGCCCGCCAAATCAATAAAAGTCTTCGAGGCAACGCCGTGTGACTGGTAGACCGGCAAATCAATGCCCAATTGTTTGATGTTCTTGGTCACAATGGCCGGCGCCTGGCCAAAACCGAAGTTGATGATCGCCTGCGCGTCGGTGGCGCGGATCTTGGTCAACGGAGCGGTCATATCGGTATCCTTGTTGCTGTAGGATTCGTCCGCAACCAAGGTGATGCCGTACTCGGGAGCCAGTTCGAGAATTTGCGCGCGCCCGGATTTGTCGAAACCGCCATCGCCGGTGATCAAAGCCACTTTGGTCAGATGCCGCTTTTTCAAATCTTCAAAAATCTTGGCGGCAGCCATGCGATCGGTATGCGCAACTTTGAAGACCCACTTTCTGACCGGTTCGATAATTTCAACCGCGCCGGCCAAAGAGATCAGCGAAATGCCAGCCTTCTCCACTTCGGGCATGACGGCCAGGGTGTCGCCTGAAGTGGTGCCGCCGACGATCACATCAACCTGGTCTTTCCGGATCAGGCGCTTGACGAAATTCAGGGCTTCGCGGGCGTTACCACCGGTGTCATAGTGAACGAGTTCAATTTTCCGCCCATTCAGCCCGCCTTTCGCGTTGAAGTCCTCAACGACCATTTGCAGGGTTTTCAATTCAGGATCGCCCAGGAATGAAGCAGGGCCGGTGATCGACAGAAAGGTACCGATCTTGATCGGTTCGGCGGCATTCGCCAGATTGACGCCTGCGAAAAATATCGTAGTGAGAAAAATTCTCAGTAATCCGCTTTTTAACATGGTTATCCTCCTATGGCGAATCAAGTGAAGCGCTATCTGTTGGCGCAAAGTATGGACGCATTCAAGAGGCATGTCCTGCGGCGCGTCCCGCATCAAAAGCCTGGATATTGATCTCCGCCAGTTTGGGCTTATAGGCGCGAAAACCCTCGACAATGCATTCTTTAAGCACTTCAGCGGAGAAAGGCAGATAGTCGCTGATCGCGCCCAGCATGATCGTGTTCACCAGTTTGGCGTTGCCCAGTTCGTCCGCGATCGCGCCAGCGTCAAAAGCATGGATTTCAATGCCAGACGCGGCCAGCTCGGCAATAGGGTCAGCCGGGTAATCGTACAAGCCGGCGGAGACCACGGGCGGAGCAAGACGCAGCGTGTTGACCATGATGATGCCGGTCGGGCGCAGGTGAGGCAGCCAGCGCAGCGCTTCGGCAGCTTCAAAGCCAATCAGCAGGTCCGCCTCGCCAGGGTCGATTTGCGGCGAATAGACCTTTGCGCCGAAACGCACATGCGAGGACACCACGCCGCCGCGCTGAGCCATGCCGGCAACTTCGGTTTTCTTGACATCATAACCCTGGTTCAAAGCGGTGCGCGCCAGCATCTCGGCCGCCGTCATGACGCCCTGGCCGCCGATGCCAACGACCAGAATATTGGTGGCGCTGTCAGCCATGAGGATGAATCCGGATGGTGCGGGTCATTGACCGGGGTTGGATAATAGCCTCAGGGGCGCAGGTCTCGACGCACATGTGGCAACCGGTGCAGGCATTGGCGTCAATACGGGCGAAAACCAGTTCCTTGACCTTGCCGCTCTTGGCGGTCACCGTCTCCCGCCGGGAAACAGCGATGGCTGGACAACCCAAGTCGATGCAGTTGCCACACCCGGTGCATTGATCTTCCAGCACTTCATAAGATTTGAACCACTCGAAACGGTCGGTCAGCGAACAGGGGCGGTTGGTGATGATGACCGAAGGTTCTTCCATTTTGGTCTCTTCGCGCACCAGCTTGACCATGGTCGGCAATTCATAGGGATCAACCATGCGGATGCGTTCAGGACGGACGCCCAGAGCTTCAGCCAATTTAGCGAAATCCACCCGGGGCGCAGGCAAGCCATGCAGATTTTCTCCCGTGCCGGGATTTTCCTGGCCGCCGGTCATGCCCACCGAGCGGTTGTCAAGGAGCAGCACCGTGACGTTGCCCTGGTTGTAAATCATGTTCAACAAACCCTGCATACCCATGTGCAGGAAGGTCGAATCGCCAATCACCGCGACCATATGCTTCTTCTCGTCAGATTCCCCGCGCCCCTTATCCATGCCGTGGGCCATGCTCAACGACGCGCCCATGGAAATGCAGGTATCCAGAGCATTCCAAGGATGACCGGCGCCCAAGGTGTAGCAACCGATATCGCCGATAATATTGAGATTGCGGATATGAGAGAGCGCAAAGTAGGGTCCCAGATGCGGACAGGAAGCGCACATGGTCGGCGGTCGGGGAAAGACATCAGCCGGGTGGCGATCCGGGACCGAATAAGGCTCGCCGAGCAGCGGCTTGATCGCCGGACGGAGTACGCTGGGGACAAGTTCGCCGAAACGGGGCAGAACGTCCTTGCCATGCAGGGCGAGACCTGTAGCACGGAGTTCAAGCTCCAGCAACGGCTCGGTTTCCTCGACGATGACCAGTGTATCCACCTCGCCGGCAAAAGCGCGAATCCGCTCCAGCGGCGCGGGATGACTGAAGCCCAGTTTGAACGTCGGGGCATTCGGGAAGGCTTCGCGGACATGCATGAAAGCAGGACCGGAGGTGACAAAGCCGATACGCCGGTCGCTGCCCATGAAGATTTCGTTGAGATCGCTGATCTCGGACGCTGCGCGCAGCGTCCGGTCGCGTTCATGCATGAGCGGCAGGCGCGGCTTGGCGTTTGCCGGAGTCATGACCCAGCGCTGAGGATTTTTCTGGAAGCCAGCGGTCGGCCGATCGATGCGTTCGCCAGTAAACGTCACCATGGCCTTGACATGACAGACGCGCGTGGTCATGCGCACGATGACCGGCGTTTCATACGCTTCGGAAAGCGAGAAAGCCTGCTTGACCAGATCGTAGGCTTCCTGAGAATCGGCAGGCTCCAGAATCGGCAGGTGGCCAAACCGGCCCCAGTAACGGGAATCCTGCTCGTTCTGCGAGGACGACAGACCGACATCGTCAGCCACCACGATCACCAGACCGCCGACCACGCCGGCCAGCGACTGCGTCATGAAAGCATCCGAAGCGACGTTCATGCCGACATGCTTCATCGCCGCCAGCGCGCGCGATCCCGCCAGAGAAGCGCCAATGGCGACTTCCACCGCCACTTTTTCGTTAACCGACCATTCGGAATAGATGTCGGGATAGAGCGCGATGTATTCCAGAATTTCGGTAGCGGGCGTGCCGGGATAGGCCGCAGCGACCCGAACGCCGGCTTCCCAGGCAGCGCGGGCAACGGCTTCGTTACCCGATAGCAAATGGCGACTTTCAGCCTTAGCGTGAACCACGGCGTTCATGATAGGACAGACCTCATTGGCGATGGGCAAAGGCCAGGATGAATTGGACAACTTTGCAGATTGGGTAAATTTTGAATTTTAGTCATAATACTGACAAAGGGAACAGGGAAATTCACGAACTTCAATCAATTTCAGCCGACGACGAAATTCCCAACGTCGACCCGGATCGCCGGTCGCTCCAGAACAACCGCAACGGCTATCGCGTAGCATCTGGCCCATTCTCCCGCTTCCTCAAAGCGATCCTCGCCGCCGTATCGGGCGACGTTAAGAACCATGTCGAGTAGCAGAATTTTGCCGGTCGGGTTGGACGGTACACACTCCAGCTCCTCGAATTCCCGAATCAGCCAAGTGCGCGCCTGCTCCTTGTTCAGGCTCTGCATCTCGTCATCATGCAGCATGATCTCGTATTCTTTTTTACGGTCGAACGATACGGTAACGGTATAACTCACGTTAATCCCCCTGGGTCTGTCGATCCGGTTTATATTGAAGAATGCATTATACGGTTCTTACCAAGAATATTCGCCAGAAGAGTCAATGCCCTGTTGCGCGCAAGACGTTCTCAATTAGACTTGATTTGACTCTAGCAAAAATTAATGATGGCGTCGGGGGGGTATGGATATGAAGATCGATCACCGGGTTTTTTTCATCACCGGAGGGGCCTCCGGTCTAGGCGCCGCAACAGCCTGCATGCTCATTGCAGCGGGCGGGCGGGTCGCTATCGCCGACCTGAACCGTGAGAAAGGAGAAGCGCTGGCCACCGAACTGGGTTCATCCGCCCGGTTTATAGCAACCGATGTCGCCAACGAGGCCAGTGGGCGCGCGGCGGTCGACGCGACCCTGAGCGCATTCGGCGCACTGCATGGTCTGATCGCCTGCGCGGGCATCGCTCCCGCAGAAAAGGTGCTCGGCAAGGGCGAACCGCCTGAGCTGGCCTTGTTCGCCAAAGTCGTGCAAATCAATCTGATCGGCGCATTCAACCTGACGCGCCATGCAGCGACCGCCATGGCGCGCAATGAACCGACTGAAACCGGCGAACGCGGCGTCATCATCAATACAGCCTCCATCGCCGCTTTTGAAGCGCAGGTCGGTCAGGCTGCTTACGCGGCCTCCAAAGGCGGCGTGGTAGCGATGACCCTGCCGATTGCCCGGGAACTCAGCCGTTACGGCATTCGGGTGATGGCGATTGCGCCGGGCGTCATGGAAACCCCCATGTTGCTGGACATGCCCCAGGCCGTGCAGGACTCGCTGGACAA
>JAGRHK010000389.1 GCA_020444985.1 Candidatus Competibacteraceae bacterium | reverse complement strand
CGAGTTTGCACATCTGGAACTCGGCGCGCGCCACGCAAAACGGCGCGCGCCATCGCCCGAGTATGACCGGTCTGGGTGTGGTAAACGATGAGAAGATGTTTATGGGACATAATCTAAAGCGAAAGGCGAAAGGCGAAAGGCGAAAGGCGATAATCAGTGCTGTCACTGGAATATCATTTTCTAACCTTTCGCCTTTTACCTTTGTGTCTCCCCTTGCCACACTGGAGGATTTCCGCTATGGTTACGCGCCTTAAATCACAGCCCTGATTAAGAAGGGATTAAGAAACTTGTCTAAAGAAGATCATATCGAAATGGAGGGTACCGTAATCGATACCCTCCCCAATACCATGTTCCGAGTGCAACTGGAAAATGGCCATGTTGTAACCGCTCATATTTCCGGGCGGATGCGCAAACACTACATTCGCATTCTGACCGGCGATAAGGTGAAGGTGGAGTTAACGCCCTACGATCTGACCAAAGGGCGCATTGTCTATCGCGGGCGGTGACGTTTCTTAAACGACGGTTTTTTTTGCCGATACCTTGGCGACTTGCCCCGTGCTGCGCTACGGCACGACCTCTTCCTCGGCGATCTCGACCTGCAAGTCGCTATCGCGCACCGTAACCGCCACATGCCCCCCGTTCACCAGTCGACCGAACAATAGTTCTTCGGCCAAGCGGCGCTTGATGTTTTCCTGAATGACCCGCGCCATAGGCCGCGCGCCCATCTTGGGATCATAACCGCGCTCGGCCAGCCAGACCCGCCCTTCAGCATCCACTTCCAATGTAACCTTCTTGGACTCCAGTTGGGCTTCCAACTCGATCAGGAACTTGTCCACGACTTGGGCGATGGTGACCGGAGTCAACGCCTTGAACTGAACGACAGCGTCCAACCGGTTGCGGAATTCCGGAGCAAACATGCGCTTGATGACTTCCATGCCGTCGCTGCTGTGATCCTGACTGGTGAAGCCAATCGAAGGTCGGTCCATTAATTCTGCGCCGGCGTTGGTGGTCATCACGATGACGACGTTGCGAAAATCAGCTTTGCGTCCATTATTATCCGTCAGGGTGCCGTGATCCATAATCTGTAACAGCAGATTAAACACATCGGGGTGGGCTTTTTCGATCTCATCCATCAGCAGGACGGAATGCGGATGTTTGAGAATGGCGTCGGTCATTAGCCCACCCTGATCGAATCCGACATAACCGGGTGGCGCGCCAATTAATCGCGAAACCGCATGGCGCTCCATATATTCGGACATGTCGAAGCGGATCAACTCAATGCCCATGATCCTGGCCAATTGCCGAGTTACCTCGGTTTTGCCCACCCCAGTCGGCCCGGCAAACAGGAAATTGCCGATCGGCTTCTGCTCATTGCCCAAACCAGCCCGCGCCATCTTGATGGCGGTGGCCAACGTATTAATCGCCTCATCCTGGCCGAATACCACCAGTTTCAAATCGCGTTCCAGATTGCGCAGCGTATCCTTATCCGAGGACGACACCGTCTTGGGCGGAATGCGGGCGATTTTGGCGATGATGGTCTCGATATCGGTGACGTTAATCAATTTCTTGCGCTTGGCGACCGGTAACAAGCGCTGGCCAGCGCCAGCTTCATCAATGACATCAATCGCCTTGTCCGGTAGATGGCGATCGTTGATGTAGCGAGACGACAGTTCTACCGCAGCGCGCAGTGCTTTGTCGGTGTATTTGACATCATGATGATCCTCAAAGCGGGTCTTGAGACCGCGCAGGATCTGGTACGCTTCCTCAATGGTCGGTTCAACCACATCGATCTTCTGGAAGCGTCGCGCCAAGGCTCGATCCTTTTCGAAAATACCGCGATATTCCTGATAGGTCGTCGAACCAATGCATTTCATGTCGCCGGAAGCCAGCACGGGCTTGATGAGGTTTGACGCATCCATCACCCCGCCAGAAGCCGCGCCCGCACCGATGATCGTGTGAATTTCGTCAATAAACAGGATGGCGTTACGCTCCTTGCGCAGTTGCGCCAGCACCGATTTCAGCCGCTTTTCGAAATCGCCGCGGTATTTGGTGCCCGCCAGCAATGCGCCCCCAAGTCAAGCGCGTAAATCGTGGCGTGACGCAACACATCCGGCACCTCACCATCAACAATCATTTTAGCCAAGCCTTCGGCAATGGCGGTTTTACCAACCCCGGCTTCGCCGACAAATAGCGGATTGTTCTTGCGCCGGCGGCAGAGAATCTGAATGGTGCGTTCAATCTCCTCACGACGACCAATCAGTGGATCGATACGCCCTTGACGGGCTAATTCATTGAGATTGCTGGCATAATTTTCCAGCGGCTTGGCGTTTTGCTGATTTTCGCCGCCTTCCTCCGGAGGAGTCGTCGCCGCATCCTGCTCTTCGGCGACCTTGGAAATGCCATGCGAGATGTAGTTCACCACGTCCAGCCGACTGATTTCCTGCTGTTTGAGGAGAAACACCGCCTGCGATTCCTGTTCGCCGAAAATGGCCACCAGGACATTGGCGCCCGTCACCTCCTTATTACCGGAGGACTGGACATGCAACACCGCCCGCTGCAATACGCGTTGGAAGCCGAGCGTAGGCTGAGTTTCACGGGGATCATCCAGCGCCAGCAACGGCGTATTCTCGCGAATAAAAATCTGCAAGTCGCGCTTCAGTTTATCCAGATTGGCTCCACAAGCCCGCAAAACCTCCACTGCCGCTGGATTGTCCAGCAGGGAC
>JAGRHK010000388.1 GCA_020444985.1 Candidatus Competibacteraceae bacterium | reverse complement strand
CTGATCGGCGCCTTGCATTTTGGCCATCTGCCGGCGATCTTCGTACCGGGCGGGCCGATGCCTTCGGGCTTGCCCAACGCCGAGAAGGCGAAAATCCGCCAGCTTTACGCCGAAGGAAAAGTCGGGCGCGAGGCGCTGCTGGAAGCGGAGTCGAAGGCGTATCACGCACCGGGGACGTGTACTTTCTACGGCACGGCCAACTCCAATCAGATGCTGATGGAAGTGATGGGTCTGCACCTGCCCGGCAGCGCTTTCGTCCCTCCTAACACGCCCTTGCGCGACGCGCTGACCCAGGCGGCGGCGCAACGCGCAGCTCGGATCACCGCGCTTGGTGACGAGTACCTGCCGATCGGGCGGATCGTGGACGAGCGGGCGATGGTCAACGCCATCGTCGGCCTGCTGGCAACCGGCGGCTCGACCAACCATACCGTGCATCTGGTCGCTATCGCCCATGCTGCGGGCATCTGCGTCAACTGGGACGATTTCAGTGACTTGTCAGCCGTAATCCCCCTGCTGACCCAGATCTACCCGAACGGTCAGGCCGATGTAAACCAGTTCCATGCTGCGGGCGGCATGGGCTTTCTCATCGGCGAACTACTGGACGCTGGCCTGCTGCACGGCGATGTTCTCACGGTCGCTGGCGAGGGTTTGGCGCGCTATCGTGAGGAGCCTTATCTGAACAACGGCGTGCTGGCTTGGCGCGCCGCTCCTGAGCAAAGTGGCGACGAGAACGTGTTGCGTCCTGCCGCCCAGCCGTTCAGTCCTGACGGCGGACTGAAATTGCTGAAGGGCAATTTGGGGCGTGCGGTGATCAAGACCTCTGCAGTGAAACCCGATCATCGTGTCGTGGAAGCGCCGGCTCTCGTCTTCAACAAGCAGGAAGAATTGCTGGCCGCGTTCGACCGAGGTGAACTCCAGCGGGATTTCGTCGCCGTGGTGCGCTATCAAGGGCCGTGCGCCAATGGTATGCCGGAGCTGCACAAGCTGACTCCAGCGCTTGGGGTGTTACAGGATCAAGGGTTTCGGGTAGCGCTGGTCACCGATGGCCGTATGTCGGGCGCGTCGGGCAAGGTCCCGGCGGCGATTCACGTCACGCCGGAATGCCTGGCCGGCGGGCCGTTAGCCAAAGTGCGCGACGGCGATGTCATTCGGCTCGACGGCGAGCGTGGCGTACTCGAAGTGCAGGTCGCCGCATCGGAATGGGCCATGCGCCAGCCCGAACCGGTGAACTTGAGCGATGACCAGCACGGTCTGGGTCGTGAACTGTTCGCGGTGTTTCGCGCCAACGCAACGGGAGCCGAGCAGGGGGCGATCACGTTCGGAACGTTGGAAAACGTGGCAACGACTCCGGCGTCCTACGCCGTGCCGGCCCATGATCGCACTAGGTTTACCCAGGAGGATGCACCATGAGTGAGTTGACTGCACTGAAGATCATGCGGACTGGGCCAGCCATTCCCGTCATCGGCATCGAAGATGTGGCCCACACGGTACCCTTGATCTAGGTGCTGGTGGGTGGTGGGGTACGCGTGTTGGAAGACGTTGCGTACTCCCATCGCCCTCAATGTTATCGTCAAACAGTTTTATGTTGATTGTCCTTCCAGCAAGAAATACCGTAATGCTCTAAGGTTAAATCTTCCTCCCGGCATCTCTCCTGGATGATTTGTGGGTAATCGAGTGGGTTACAACCCTGGTTGATAGCCGGTATCGGCGCGCGGCGTAGATAAATTGCCGCCTCATGTTGGCGAAAGTAGCGCTAAAGCAGCAAATTGGAAGAATTCGGGCGCTGCACAAAACCCAGTGATTCAACATCTATTTACCGGTGTTTTTTTACGCTAAGGTAGTTACACATTCATCATAAAAAACCACAAGCGCCATTCCCATTAATCGTTTTCAATCATGACTCAGACTTTCCTCCAGAGATAGCAATACCGCCACGCTCAGATTGATCCAGCCGCCCGTCCGCTCTTCATCGACCTGAGCTGGGAAGCGGCGCATATGGAGCCTGCCAATGAGACCACCTATTTCTACTTTCTGGGGAAAAGCACGTCTCGATCCAACGCAACAGATCGTTGCTTGGCATTTGCTTACCGATCATTGTCTCGATGTTGCCCTGACGTTTCGTGCATTGGTTGCTTTACCGATTATCCGCCGCCGTCTCGAAGCCGCTACAGGCCGACCGCTCAGTAATGTTGCATTGGATCGCTTGGCGGTATTTGCCCTGTTGCATGATCTCGGCAAATCGAATTTGGGTTTTCAGAACAAGATTTTTCGATCCGATGCACCGCGTGCGGGCCATGTCCGCGAACTGGCTCCACTGCTTTTTGAGGAAGACCTCAGTGACTGTCTGGCGAGCGCACTGGATGTCAATACGATGGGAAGCTGGTTTGCTCATCCTGAGGAATGTGAAGCGCTCTTGTTCGCGGCGCTATCGCATCATGGAACACCAGTGCGTTTTGATCCGAGTGAGCGCACGGGTTCCTACCACACGGCGAAAACGCAATGGTGGCGGCCCAACAATGGACAAGATCCATTCGTAGCCATCGCCGATCTGCTGGCGATAGCAAAACGGGCATTTCCAGGTGCATTTGCAGCGGACGGTATGCTGCTATCGGCGCCACCGGCTTTGCAACACCGTTTTGCCGGGTTAGTAATGCTGGCTGATTGGCTCGGCTCACATGAGCGTTTCTTTCCATTCGATCACGATACCGGCGATCGACTAATGTA
>JAGRHK010000387.1 GCA_020444985.1 Candidatus Competibacteraceae bacterium | reverse complement strand
TAATGCGGATCGCCGCCTCGGCAAACCAGGCATCAATGCGTTCGGACATCTCAGGCGTTGGCCGATAACGTCCCCGGGGCATGGCAACGACCTCGCCAGCCTCCAGCAACGCGCTCAAGACGGTCTCGATCTGCTCTGCAGGAGCACCGAGAACTGAGGCCAGAGTCTGAGAGTCACTCATACCCTTTACGGACAGAGCGCGCGTCACGTTTTGTACGTTCACCTCCTCACCAAATCCTCTGCCTTGCCTGGGCGCTGTCTCACCTGGCACATCGCGGGTCCATGCACGAAGAATGCTAACCTCAGGCGCCTCCACCTCATCGCGTTGATGTGACCCGAGCAGGATCTCACCGCTGGTTCCATCGACGGTGATCTCGGTGCCATTTGGAATATGCGTCCCGTCCACCAATATGCCATCTTTTAGCACCTCGATGGTTTCAGCGCCGACGATTGCCGGGATGCCCCACCCCCTCGCGACAACTGCCGCGTGGCTGACAAGCCCGCCACGTGTGGTCAAAATGCCTGCTGATGCGGCCATTCCGCCAATATCAGATGGAGAGGTTTCACGCCGAGCCAGGATCACCGGCTCTCCGCGGCCTTCAGCGGCAATGGCATCATCGATTGAAGTGCAAAGCGCACCGATCGCCTGACCGGGCGAGGCCGCAAGTCCGGTGGCAATGACTTTTGCACTTGTAATCTGCTGGCTCTCGACAGCCAGCATTGGCGGGTTTTGCAGTATGTCTTTTACCCGATTGAGTGCCTCCTCGCGGGTCAAGGGAAAGCTAGGATCCTCGGCCATATCGATGGCCATCCGCAATGCGGCGCGCGGGCTGTGTTTACCTTTGCGGTACTGAAGCATCCAGAATTTGCCTGACTCCACCGTGAATTCAATATCGGCCAAATAACGCAAATCTTGTTCCAGGAGACGGGCCGTTCTTTCGAGCTCCGTATAAATGTTCGGCCACAGCTTTCCAAGTGCTGAGATCGGCAAGGTTTGATGGGTGCCGGCAACCACATCCTCACCCTGGGCGCTTTGTAAAAAGTCGCCGGTTAACTCCGGCTTTCCGTCCGACGGGCAGCGCGAAAAAGCGACACCGGTTCCCGATTGTCCTCCCAAGTTTCCGAACGCCATCATCTGCACATTTGCCGCTGTGAAAAGATCGTCGGAAATGTTTTCAAGGCGCCGGTAAGTCTTCGCGCGTTCACCGTTCCAAGATGCGAACACGGCGCCAACCGCTTCGCGCAGTTGCGCTAGAGGTTCGGGCGGAACTCGATAGCCACGATCCGCAAATGCGGCCCTTAATTTTTGAGCTGAGTACTCCAAATCTTCAGGCGACAAGCCAGTACCGTCGTCGTGACCCAGATGCGCCTCGCTCTCCTCTCTCACAAGCTCAGCGGGCGCACCCAACACCACTGACACATAAGATTGAACAAAGCGGCGCAACGTATCCCAACCAAAGCGGGAATCTGAGGTGATATCGCAAAGAACGCGCGCGGTATCGTCTGTCATACCTGCATTCAGGACAGTATCCATCATGCCAGGCATGGAGATCGGTGCGCCGGAGCGAATGCTGACAAGCAAAGGTCGCTTTTGATCGCCGAGGCGCTTGTCCGTGACCTGCTCAAGTTCGGTCAAGCAATCCACAAGAGCAGTCTCATGTGCTTCAGTCCAGCCCTCAACAAGGTACGACTTGCAAGCCTCGGTGGTCAGCGTAAATCCGGGAGGAACGGGAAGGCCCAGCTGGCACATTCGCGCCAGCCCGCTCCCCTTGCCGCCCATCAGCGCGACACGCGCCCCATCGGCGATCTCCGCTCCGTTTGCAAACGATATACCAAGTGGGTCCGCCATAGTTGTCCTCCAATACCACTTTATCCCAAGCGCAGACTCGCCCTTATCACCTCCGAGTTGCACCTCGCCGCCATCGCAGACTGTTCGCCCGGTCCGGGTGCTGGGCGTACAGATCACGCCGATCAGGTCACATTGTTCAAGGGCGCTTCAACGACAGTCGCGCGGACACGCATTTGGCGATGCGGCTCTATCCAGGGATGGCTCTTTGCCCCGTTATCCGGTTCACCCCAGATCACTGTGACTTCGGTACCCGGAACGGCATGATCCGCATCGACCACCGCAGTGGACAGCATGGACTTGTAGTTCCAGTTGAAGCCCGTGTAGACGGCAAGCCCTACTGTATTATCCGAACCGTCCACCACCTTGTCGTATTGCCAGTTGGCGTAGTTCGAAATCGGGTGATTGATGTAAAGTCCGGGCAGCTGTTGCTTATCCATGTAGGATGCCGTAACCGCGTTCACATCTTCAGCATTCCACATAAGGGAGACACGCTTCCGGTGCTTGTCACCCGCGATTTTTTCCAGCGCTTCGCGACCGATAAAGTCATGGTCAAACTTCACGTGATAGCCATAGCCCAGCTCGTAGGGGTTGAAGTAGTAATCCTCGATGTTTGGCGAGTAGAAGCTACCGCCCAAGGACCATTTGACCTCATTCGCATCGGCCGGCAGCCACTCGCGAAAGCAGCGCATTTCCTCGCTGGTGTAAATCGCATGCACCGGGCGCGGGATCCAACCTACCTCCAGCGCTGTGGAGAAATAGGCGAAAGCGCCGACTTGCCGCAGGTCAAATTCCCTACCCGCCTCCAGAATTGCATCGCTGACCGCCTTGCCTTCGTCCCACGGACCCCAGAACTCGTAGCCAGGACCACCCGCCATGGCCA
>JAGRHK010000386.1 GCA_020444985.1 Candidatus Competibacteraceae bacterium | reverse complement strand
CAACGGCGTCGCCAGAATTGAATCTGATATCAAGAATTCGCCGCGCGGCGAATTTTTCTGGGTCTTTAATTAAACACTGTTCAACTAAAAAATTCCTTATTATACTCAAAACTATTCTTTCCCCTGCCATAAGCGCCTGGAGGTATCCCATGGCTAATTTATTTAAGCGCATTAGTGACATACTCACCGCAAACCTGAATGATCTAGTCGATCGGGTCGAAGATCCAGAGCGAATGATCAAGCAGCTTATTCGCGAAATGGAGGAAAACGTCAATAGCGCTCGCGAAGGCGTTATCGATGCGCTCGCCAGCGAAAAGCAGTTGGCTAAGGAACTTGATAGCCAACGCCGACAGTCCGATGATTGGTACAATCGGGCGCGGCGAGCGGTAGAGAATGGCAATGAGACGCTAGCGCGGGAGGCGCTGATGCGGAAGAAGGAACACGATGACATTGCCAGTAATCTCCAGGCCTCCTGGGGATCGGCCAAACGCACGAGTGAACGGCTCAAAGCCCAGATGCGGGCGTTGGAAACCAAGCTGGAGGAAGCGCGCTTGAAGAAAGGCAGTCTGGTGGCGCGACAACGGGCTGCTCAGGCTCGCGAACAGATGGATCGGATCAGCGACCGGTTTCAGACGGGTCTTGATCTTAATCATTCTTTCGACCGGATGTCTGGCAAGGTGGATGAAATGGAGGCGCGCATGGAGGCGCGAGCGGAGCTGTACGGCGAATACAGTCAGGTTGAAAAAGAGTTCCTCAAGATGGAAGCGGATAATGAGATTGAAACGGAATTGGCGATTCTTCGGCAGGAAATCAAGGGTAAAAGCTAAAAACGAAAGACGAGAAATAAGAGACTCAGAGACTTGCGTTAATCCGTGGGAGTGAGCATGGACTGGACGATTCTCATTGTTCTGGCCGGGTTGTGGTTGATTTCGCCCATTGTGCTGCTGATCGCTCTCATCGTCTCGCGTCATCAATTGGCCGAAGCGCGACGGCAGTTGGCGGCTTGGGAGCGACAGTCATCAGACGAATCTCCCGACAAGGGACGTTTCTCCAGCGCATCCAGTCCCTTGCCCGCCATTGCTAAAACCCCGCTGCAACCGGGTCCGCCATCGATTAAATCGGCGCCCATTGCATTGCAGCGTCCACCGACTCCGGTCATGCGGCGAACCGAGAGCATTCCCTCCATCCAGCCTCCTCCCAGGCCAATAACTGCCTCTCGTCCGGTAACCGATGCGCCATCGGCCGCCGACTGGCGTCCGACGGAACCAGGGCGTTTGGAAGAAGCGTTGCGGGCCATGTCTGGCTGGCCGGCATTGATCGCACCTTTTCTGGTCCAGAATATTGGCTGGTTTATCGGCGGATTTTGCTTTGTGGCCGGAGCGCTGTTTCTGGTAGCCAACACCACGGGTTTTATCAACGCACTGGTCGTCTTCGCCAGCCTGCTGACGACAACTGCTTTTCTCATCTGGGCCGGTTACCAGTTTCGCCGCGCCCGACCGGAACTGGTGATCGCCAGTCGGGTCTTGCTGACCCTGGGTTTGATGCTGGGACCGCTGGATTTGGCCGTCGCCGTGCGCCTGTTCAATACCAGCGATGGGCAGATTTTATGGCTGGCGCTGAGTGCGATATTGGCTTTGTTGACGTTGGCCACCTTCGCCTGGATGGCGCGCTTGGCCAGCGCGTTGATAGATCGGGCATTGCCGGGACGCTACACCGGTTTGTTGGTCGCGCTGGCGGGGATACAGCTCGCTGCGCCCCTAGCGGCGATTGTGCCAGATTGGTGGATGCTGGCAGTTTTGCATATTGCGTTGCTGGTTCTGCTGGGTGATGGTTTACGACGCTTTGTCAGCCAATGGTTGCGGCAGATCTTTGTGGATCGCCAGTGGACGAGCTATTTCGCTGTCGGGATGCTGGTTTATTCAGGGACAATCTCGTTCGTTCATTTGAACTGGATCTGGCCGGACGCATTGCCGGCAGGCTATTCCGGTCCGTTTTTGATGGCGTTATGCCTGCTGCTGTTTCCGGTAGACGCTGCGCTCAAGGAATGGATGCACAAATACGCCTTCCTGTCCCGATTCAGCTTTGCCCTGTACAGCCTGTCGGTGGTTGCCGTCGTCATGGCCATCCCGGCGACCCCAACAGCGCTGTTAACTCTGGCGCTGGGGAGTGCGTTGTATGGCTGGATGACCTGGCGCTATTTGACCCCGCTGCCGCTTTATCTACTGTTGGCCTGCGTCGTGGGATTGTATGGATATGGGGTTTTACAATGGTTGCCCCCGATGTGGCATCTGCTGGCCAGTCTGCCGGGCCTGCTCGCCTTACTGGCATTGAGTCGCGGGGCGTATCTAAAAACATGCTCCTCACAGAATTCCGGTTTCCTGACCATCACCCGGCAATGCCTGTTGGTGTTTGGGTTGCTGCTGATCGGCTTGACAGTCTGGAGTCTGCTTTGGGCTTCGCCGGGTTGGATCGGTTTTACCACTGCCGCGAGCGCTGCGTTGCTGGGTTACGGCGTAACCCGCTGGGCGTTGGCATGGCCGGAGGCTGATCCGAAGTGGGCGTATGTCGATGCCGGCGCCGCAGTTGCAGCGGCAGCCGCAGTCGCTTACGCGCCGGACAGACTGTTGTTCGATTGGGCTATGCAAACCGCGCTCGGTTGGCTGGCGCTGGCGGCGTTATGGACTGGATTGAGTTTGTACCATCAACGGCCGTCGTCGATCAGTCAGCGGGTTT
>JAGRHK010000385.1 GCA_020444985.1 Candidatus Competibacteraceae bacterium | reverse complement strand
ACTGTTTGCTGGTAACCAACGCTATGCCACACAAGGCGTTTTTGAGCTGTTCGGACGCTTGCCTTCCGCGCTGCAAACGCTGCTTGCGGTGGCCGTCAAACCGTTAGCCACGGTTCCGCTGGCGCGCAAAGCGCACAGCTACGTTAAACAGGCGCGCATCCCTCTGCCGGATCGCATGGACCGCTATGCTTTTCTGGTGCGCCATGAACCGATTGAAGTTTTCAATCTGGATTTTTTGAACCAAGTGAGTACTCTGGAGCCGCTGGAATTAAAACAGGCGGCGTTCTTCGCGCCCAGGAACGCCTCGGATCTGAACCGGATGCTGTATCTGGACTGGCACTTTACCCTGCATGACAACGATCTGGTCAAGATCAATACCGCCTGCCGGCTGGCGGGCGTCGAGATTGCTTATCCCTTGCTGGATGACGACGTCGTCGCGCTCTCGTGCCGGGTTCCTTCCACCGACAAGCTACACGGGACGACCTTACGCTGGTTTTACAAGGAAGCCGTGCATGGTTTCTTGCCCGATACGATCATCAACAAGAAAAAGCATGGTTTCGGTCTGCCATTTGGCGTCTGGACCCGCTCCGACCCACGCCTGCTGGCGATTACCGATGATGCTCTGGATTCCTTGAAGCAGCGTGGCTGGCTCCAGCCAGCGTTTCTCGACCGCGCGCGCCAGCTCCATCGCGCAGGCCATGCCGCCTATTATGGGGAACTGGTGTGGATTTTGACGATGCTGGAGCTGTGGCTGCAGAGAAACGGCAATCAACCGGTGTCAACCAACCGCGTATAAATGGCCTGATACCGTCCCACGCTGTTCCGCCAAGTGCGTTCCTCTTCCACAAAGCGCCGGCCATTCGCCTTGAGTGCTGGCCAGCGTTCCGGATGAGCCAGTAATTCTAGCGCCTTCGCCGTCAAATCCGTCACGTCGCCGGCCTGAAACAGGATGCCGGTTTCGCCATCGCGGATCAGTTCGCGATGACCGCCGACGTCGGAGGCAATGAAGAGTTGCCCTTGGGCCATCGCTTCCAGTGGTTTCAGCGGCGTGACCAGCTCTGTCAGGCGCATCGAAAGACGCGGATAAACCAATATATCAATCAGATCGTAATAGCCGTTCACCTCGGCATGAGGCACCCGCCCAGTGAAGATAACCTTATCAGCAATTCCCAGCGTCCGCGCCTGGGCCTTGAGCGCCTGCTCCTGTGGTCCGCCGCCGACCAGCAAGACCCGAGCATTCGGCGCTTGCTCCAACAACTCCGGCAACGCCTCTAGCAGCAGCGCCAGCCCTTCATAGGCGTAAAAGGAGCCGATGAATCCCAATACTTGCGCACCGCTGAGACCTAAACGGTCTTTCAACGCTAAATCCGGCGCACGGCCCAAGCTGAATTGATCAACGTTGACCGCGTTGGGAATGACCATCACTTTTTCCGCTGGAATGCCACGCCCCATGATGTCCGTGCGTAACCCTTGGCAGATGCAGGTCACGGCATTGGCGCGTTTAAGCACATAGGTTTCCAGCGCCCTGGTCAACCGGTAGCGGAGGCTACCCTCGCAGGTCGTACCGTGATCCACTGCCGCGTCTTCCCAAAAGGCGCGCACTTCATAGACCAGGGGCAAGCTAAAGCGCCGGGCAACCGGTAGCGCCGCCAGACCGTTCAAGACCGGCGAATGCGCATGTAGCACATCAGGCCTAATCTGTTCAACGACTTCCGTTAACCGGCGTGTCAAACCTCGGACAATCGCGACCTGATTCAAGAGCGGCCAGTGCGCCCAAGCAGCGGTTTCCAGCGGGGTGCGGTAGAAATACAGATCGTCAGCGCTTTCTTCCAGCGCCGAAATAGCGCCTTGCTTGGCGCTGGTGAGATGAAATGTTTCCCAACCCAGGCGCTGCTGCTCACGTAAAATAGCGGCGGTACGAAAAGTATAGCCACTGTGTAACGGTAGGGAGTGATCAAGAATATGGAGGATGCGCATTGAACTCACAGCCGTTTTTATATTATTTTAATCATGAAGTTGTACTACTATCCATTTGTCGCAGGAACGCTTCGAACATCAGCGCTGTCCAGATCGGCGCGCTATAATCCCGCTGACCAGATTCATGCGCATCCACCAGGTGGCGCAGATAATCCGCATTGAACAATCCTGTACTCAACAGGCGTTCGCTGGTCAATGAATCACGCACGCGTTGCTTCAACGGACCCCGGAACCAGCGAATCAAAGGCACCGCGAATCCCATCTTCGGGCGGTACATGATATCGCGCGGCAAATGCGGTTCCATGGCTTTCTTCAGCAGATACTTGCCTTCTCCCTGACCAATTTTCAGCGCAGAGGGCAGAGCAGCCAGCCATTCCACCAGCGGATGATCCATCAACGGCTCGCGCACCTCCAGCGAGTGCGCCATGCTGGCGCGATCCACCTTGGTATTGATGTCGCCAACCAGATAGGTTTTCAGATCAAGATACTGAATCAGCGCGAGCGGATCATCGGTCTTGAGGCGGCCTCCATGGCGACGAAACACCTCCAGGGCTTCATAACCGCCGAGTTGCGCTTTGAAAGGGGCGGAAAACAACTGCTGGCGCATTTCATTGCGTAGAATCGACACCGAATGAAAATACGCCTGCACCGCATCTTTAGCCAGCGCCTGAAAAGTCGTTTTGCCCCGAAATACGCGCGGCGCCCAATCCGCCTTGGGATAGAGCCGACCCAACAGACCAAATACCGGCTGGCGAATGC
>JAGRHK010000384.1 GCA_020444985.1 Candidatus Competibacteraceae bacterium | reverse complement strand
TTATGTTTATTTATGATACATAAAGAATGAGCGCAATTGGCGCCGGTTGGCTGCGTAAGAAACGGATCAGCACTCAGTAATGAGGAGGGCTATCGTATATCGTTTCTTATATAATATCATTACGATAACCATCATTACTCTTTGGCAATCAAGTGCTGAAGCTGAGTATGTCTTTCCGCGTGAATATTTATATATTTTTATTAGTGTAAATTATTATTACTATTGAATTAATTTTATTATATATGATATTATTGTAGTTAATATACAGGGATTTATAGATAGCGTGCGGGCTGAGTGGATTTTACCAGTACAGCCGCAGAAGGCGAAACAATTCAATCAAATTTATAGAGGTTTTTTTATGAGTTTTCGAAGTGGCTTGATTGCCTTGATGGCGAGTATGTTTACGTTAGTCGCTGTTCTGTTAATCGCAGGGTGGTTGGCGTCCAGCCACTTGCTCGGTGTGACGGACGTTGCGTATCAACAGGGATTGGAGTTGACCCAGACCGTCGACTTGGCGCGTGAGGCTCAGATCGCCTTTCAGCGGCAGGTGCAAGAATGGAAGAACGTGCTTATTCGTGGCAGCGACACCGATTTACGCAAAAAATATTGGAGCGGCTTTCAAAAGCAGGAAGCGACGATGGATGATGCATTGAAAAATTTGAGTGCGCGCCTGCACACTTTAAAGATGGAAGCGCCCGTAGAAAATGTGCGCGGCATGCTGGCTGAGCATAAAATTTTAGGTCAGCGTTATCGAGCTGCCGTTAATAAACACCTGCAGCTGGATGCTGCGGCGCAACAGTTGATCGACGTTGAGGTTCGCGGCATGGATCGGAAGCTTTCGGCTAGCGTTGACACATTGGTGAGCGATATGCAAAAGCTTGCCTTTGATCGCTTTAGCAGTGAGATAAACACGGTGCGCAATCAAGTCACCAACCAATTTTCTATTGGTGCATTGATTACATTGAGTGTGACCGCGATTCTGTTTGTTATGGCAGTCATGCTGGCCAATGACGTGATCAAAAGGCTTGGTGCGGATCCCAAAGACGCCGTGGCGGCAGTCAACCGTATGGCGCGTGGCGATCTGACCGAACGGTTCAATGTCAAAACACCGGGATCGTTGATTAGTGCGCTGGAGATGATGCAAAGTCGATTGCGCAACATCAGCTTGGCTATTCGAGGCGTCGGTGATGATATTGTCATACGCGCCGATGCGCTGGCCGAGAGTGAGGGACGCACTGGGTTGCTCAGAGAAGTTGCGCGATTGCGTGAAGCCATCGGTCGAATTCGTATTGATCGCGATGTTGAGAAGCCATCATGAGCCGGTATACGCTAAACGATATTCCAGTCAAGACGGCATTGGGGGTCAAGCAAAAGAACAGCAACGCCGTAGTGAGCGTGCCGGTGAATCTCCGTCAGCTTTTGGTGATGATCAATGGGGTTCGCACCGTCAGTGATTTACTGAAGGTGGGAATCAGTGGGGTTGATCTTGTTTCCTTTGATACGCTGCACGAGTTGGGCATGATTGAAGGACCTCGAAACGCCGCGAATTCGCGCTTACCCCCGCCGGCGCTTGCTTCCAAAAAAGGACTGTCGGAAGCGCGTTTTGCGGTTCTTGATATTTTGTTGGATATTGGCGAAAAAGATCTGGGCGTTCGACCTTGGGTCGAAAAAATCGAACAGGCCGATAGCATGGCGCGTTTGCTCAACGAGATAGAGGCTTTTTGTGTCTCGCCCTTTGGCCGCAAATATTCCAGTATGCATAACATGCTAAGGATTGCAGCGACTGAGTAAAAGCAGGCGCAAAAAACCAGCGCTTGGATTGATGGTTCCCAAGCCCCGGTTTTCCTTCTCGTTTCTCGTCAAAGCATGTTCAATTCCAGCTTGGCGCGCATCGACATCAGGTTCGGCGTCCACGGCGGTTCCCAGACCAGTTGGACGTTGACTGATTCCACTCCGGCGACATGGCGCACGGCGTTTTCGACCCATTCCGGCATCGAATCGGCGACCGGACAGCCCGGTGCGGTCAGGGTCATTTCAACATCCGCATGATTGCCCAGCGGATCGACGTTCAGGCCGTAAATCAGCCCGAGCTCATAAATATTCACAGGAATTTCAGGGTCATACACGGTTTTCAGCGCGTCGATGACGCGGGCTTCCATTTCATCGGCGTCGGGGATTGTTGCGGCAGTGGGCATCGCGGTCATGCAGGATCTCCTTGCAAAGACAGTTTACTCAGTCGCTACTGCTTCTTTGTGCTCTTCCAGCGCGGCGCGTACCGCGTGCCAGGCCAAGGTGGCGCACTTGACCCGGCTGGGATAGTCGCGCACCCCGGCCAACACGCTGAGTTTGCCCAACCCCTTGGGACATTCGCACTCGCTGGTCACGACATCATGAAACGCCTCAAACAGATGATCTACCTCAGCGACCGGTTTGCCCTTGAGCGCTTCGGTCATCAGCGACGCCGAGGCGCTGGAGATCGCGCAACCGGCGCCCTGAAAGGAGATATCCTGGATGACGCCATCCTCAATATCCAGATACACGCTAATCCGGTCGCCGCATAGCGGATTAACCCCATTAGCGTGATGCGTCGGCTGCGGAATGATGCGAAAATTCCGGGGCCGCTTGTTGTGGTCCAGGATGACTTCTTGGTAGAGATCGCGCAGGTCATTCATAGTTCGAACATTTCCTTGACTGTCCAAAGGGCCGCGACTAAGACGTCGACCTCATCGCGGGTATTGTAAAC
>JAGRHK010000383.1 GCA_020444985.1 Candidatus Competibacteraceae bacterium | reverse complement strand
AAGCTGCATCATCTCATTTTGATAGACGACTTTGCCGGGCGTGCTAGCGATATTCTTGCCCATTTCAAAGGCGTTAAGATCGGTCATCCGAATGTTGAGCTTGCCCTTGCCGCGCTCAAGATCGTCGAGCATATTCTTCAGACCGTTGACCAGATTCTGGCCGCCCGATTCGATAGTCGTCCGCAACACTTCGGGATTCGTCATCACGAAATTGCTGGGCGACATGGCGTCGATGAACTGGCGGGTATAGAACTGCAGCTTCTTTTTGGTCTTTTCGTCGAACCCTTCGACGTTGGCGACCATGTCCTGGAGCCAGCCAGCGGTCAGCAGGTAGGATTGCTTGATGTAGGAGAACAGAGCATTGTCTTGCCAGTCGTCGTGCTTGAAGCGCTTGTCGCCTTTCGGTTCGCGGATAACCGCCTCCATCGGTTGCTGGCCGAATAGGGCGGGCACGGCTTTCTGCCACAGGTCCATATAGTTCTGCCACAAGGCCGTCTGCGCCTGCATCAACTTGGCGGGATCTGCGGTGATCTTCTGGGTCAATTCCATGAAGGAGCGCGCCAGAGACATGGTGTCCTGCAAATCATATTTACCGTCAGTACCTTGACGGTTCATGAATTCCTTGACAATAACCTGACTTTTTTCAGCAATATGATTAAAGAGCTGCGTCATCTGCTCCGGATCGGGCATCTTGACTTCGGGCATTTTCAGTTCGGGACTTTTTTGTTCGGCCATGCATCATTCCTCATCGTTATTGGGGGTTCGCTTAAATCACTTTTATTCTAGCTTATGTTCTATCCCAAGCGTCAGCCGTGCGAACTAAAACCTGAAAAACAATCGGACAGGCCATCACGGAGATTCCGCGAGGGCCTGTCCGCTTTGAGCGTTAGCTCTTGAAGAATCGCCTTACTTCGCGCCGACCAGACTCTTGAGTTCCTGCAGGCTCTCGGTCACACGCTTGTTGATGATGGCAAATGCATCGGTATTGGACTTGTTGACCATTTCGGCCAGTTCACGCATGTTGGCCAGCGCCTGCTCAAAAGCCTTGCGCGCCACTTCGGTCTGTTTGGCGCTCATTTCCTGCGGATTGCCCGCGCTGGAGAGTTGCTGAGCAATGGTCGACACTTCATTCATGGCCTGGCTCATGATTTCCGCCTGACGCTGGGCAATGGCTTGCATACCCTGCACGGTAGCCTGATTCGCAGCGGTCAGCGCTTCAATGTTCTTACGCTGAGCATCCATGATGGCCTGCATGTCGAAGCCAGGAATTTTCATGTCGCCGAGCATCTTGCTGACGTCGAACTTGCTCATATCGAACTTGCTGAAATCAATATTCGCGTACGGGTTAAAGGGGTTGGGGGTGGACATGGTGGATTCTCCTCATTAGGAATAACCAAGTTGGAAAGGTTGTTTTTGTGCAATGCAGCACGATAGGTGTATTTTGCATACTGCAAAGTGAGTGTCAACTCTTTTTTTTTGCAGTGCAGCATTATTTTTTTATCTTATCCCTTTATCCCCAGGCTTTTTGCTGCAATTTCATAGACATCTGGTGATAGTTCCGGCATTGCCAGCACACGCTCCAGGGCATGGCGCATTCCTCCTTGACACACTGGGTCGTAATGACGCCAGCGGGTGAGCGCTCCCATGAGCCGCGCCGCGATTTGCGGGTTGAAGGTATTCAAGGCCAACACCTGATCGGCTAAAAAAGTATAGCCGCTACCATCGGCAGCGTGAAAATGAATCGGATTCGCCTGACAAAAAGCGCCAATCAGCGCCCGCACCTTGTTGGGATTACGGAGATTAAAGGCTTCATGCGTCATGAGCTGCCGAACCCGGTCCAAAGCGCCAGGCTGGCGTGAGGTCGCTTGTAGAGTCAGCCATTTGTCGACAACCAGCGGCTCATTGCGCCAGCGATGGTAAAACGCCGTCAACGCCTCATGCTGTTCCGGTCCAGCACTGTTGACCAGCGGCGTTAATGCCCCAAGCTGATCGGTCATGTTACTGGCCGTATGAAATTGTTCGAGGCACCGGGTCCGCAATTCGGGTTCGTCCAGTTGCATCAGATAATCCAGGCAGACGTTCTTGAGCGCCCGCTGACCGATGGCGGCAGCATCGATGCGATAATCGCCAACGCCGCACGCGCACAAGGCTTCATAAGCAGACAGCAACGGGGCGCGCAGGCGTTCGGCCAAGATGCGCTGAACAAAGCGCCGAGCGGCATGAATGCCGGCGACATCCACCACCGTCATCTGCTCTGCCAGCCAGGTTTCGCTGGGCAAGCTCAAAACCTGGGCTAATAACGCCGGATCCACGCCTGAAGTCAACACTTGGCCAAAGGCGGCGCTGAAAGACTCTGGCAGCATCCAGGCCCGCCCCTGTTGGCGATCCTCGACCAGCGCCAGGATGAGGCGCGTCGCCAGCGTCTGGCCGGCATCCCAGCGATTGAAATCATCGCTGTCATGCGCCAGTCGAAAGCGCAGGTCATCATCGCTTTCGGCGCTGTTGATCTTCACCGGCGCGGAGAAGCCCCTTAATAGAGAAGGAACCGGTCGCGATTGAATATTGATGAAATTGAAAACATGTTCTGTTTCAATTAATTCCAAGACTCGACTGGTTCCCTGAGGTTCATGTTCCCCAGCAAGTTGCAAGGGGAGGTCACGCCCTTGCGCATCCAACAGACCGATCGCCAGCGGGATATGGAATGGTTCCTTGTGCGATTGACTCGGGGTGGGCGGGCAGGATTGCTGGAT
>JAGRHK010000382.1 GCA_020444985.1 Candidatus Competibacteraceae bacterium | reverse complement strand
ATCGAAACCGTCAAGCAACATTCTTCCAAGCAGTCGGCAACAGAGCAGGAATCAAAGTCAATCCTTATTCTGTGATCATGATCACCGCAATCAATAGCTAAAAAATCAAACCGCCACTGGCGCCTTAATCGCCGGATGGTGCTGGTAATCGACAATGGCGAAATCCTCATACCGATAATCGAACAACGAATCCGGTCGCCGGTCGATGAGCAATTTTGGCAATGGATACGGCTCTCGGCCCAACTGCAAGTCTACTTGCTCCAGGTGATTGAGATACAGATGGCAATCGCCGCCGGTCCAGATGAATTCACCAACTGCTAAATCTGTTTGTTGGGCTACCAGGTGCGTCAGCAATGCATAACTGGCGATGTTGAACGGCACGCCCAGAAATAAATCTGCACTGCGTTGATAGAGTTGGCAGGACAGCGCACCGTTAGCGACATGGAATTGGAACAATAAATGGCAGGGTGGCAACCGCATCTGTTCCAGCTCCCCGACATTCCAGGCTGATACAACAATGCGTCGTGAATCGGGGTCATAGCGTAATTGCTCAACTGCATGAGCCAGTTGATCAATGCAACGTCCATCAATCGTGCGCCAAGCCCGCCATTGTACGCCGTAGATAGGACCTAGATCGCCATTTGGATCGGCCCATTCATCCCAGATCGTCACACCATGTTCATGCAAATAGTGAATATTGCTGTCACCGCGCAGAAACCATAACAGCTCGTGGATAATTGAGCGTAAGTGTAATTTTTTAGTGGTAACCAGGGGAAACCCGGTGCGCAGATCAAAACGCAACTGAGCGCCGAACACACTAAGGGTTCCTACCCCCGTCCGATCCTGCTTGCGAACCCCTTCATTCAGCACTTGGCGCAACAAATCCAGATAGGCTTTCATCCTTGGTGATTCTTCTAATGTTGTCTTTCTGTATGGAAACTGAGCAAATTCAGAAGCGACTTCTGCTCCTGATGCCTGAAACCTCTATAAGCGGCTTTCCCATCAGGCCGGTAGTATTTTATTGTGCAATGCAATATAGTCATTTCCATTCTACGACTGAATAAGGTAACCAACATCAGGCTACAGGGCAATGTATGACTGTCAAAGCAACTTCCTCAATTCAGGTGATCACTCGACTGTCGCTGATACTGGATGCATTGGCCGCGCACGACGAGCCGGTCAGCCTTAAAGCCCTGTCCAGCACGACGGGACTGCATCCTTCAACTGCTTTCCGGATCCTGGCATCGCTGATCGAGCATGGCTTCGTGGAACGAAGCATCGCCGGTCATTACCGTTTGGGAGTCCGGTTATTGCAACTAGGCAGCCGGGTACACGGGCGCATTGAGCGGCGTCCGCTGGTTCATGCGCTTGCCGCCTCTCCCGATGAATGGAGCAAAGCGAACGGCTAAAGCGACGCTCGGGCGCGTGGATCTTTTATCCAGCTCCCGGCAATTCCACGATAAACGTTGCGCCCTGCCCAGGTTCGCTTTCCACCCAAATGCGCCCATTGTGGCGTTCGATGATTTTCTGGCTGATCGGCAGCCCCAGACCCGTGCCTTTTGGCTTACCCGCATGGGCGTCATTGACCTGATGGAATTTCTCGAAAATCAGCTTGTGCTGATCAGCGGTGATGCCAGGGCCATTATCGATCACCTCAATGCGCCAGCGATTCAGACTCGGTTGCAGGCGAATCGTCACTACGCCGTCCTGTTCGGGACAGAACTTCACTGCGTTGGATAACAGGTTGATGATAACCTGGGTTAGCCGATCATGGTCGCCATCAATCATCACCGGCCCATCGCCCAATTCCTCACGCAATAGCGCTGCCTTGTCGTAAAACAACTGACTGGTGGAATTGATAGCGTCCTGAATCAGCCCACGCAGATCAATTTGCTCAATGTGCCAGTCAATGCGGCCGGAGTCGATTTTGGCCATATCCAGCACCTGGTTGATCAACCGGGTAAGTCGCTCGCTTTCCTTGACGATAATGCTGAGGAATTTGCTGCGCTGCTCCACCTCCATGTCGGGATTGGCGAGCAGAATTTCCGAGAAGGCGCGAATTGAGGTCAGTGGCGTGCGTAACTCGTGTGTCACGGTGGAAATAAATTCATCCTTCAGGCGGTCCAATTCGCGCAGACGGTTATTTGCCTCGCGCAACTCAGCAGACGTCGCTTCCAGCTCATGGGATTTCTGTTCCAATCGGCGACTGTATTCGAGAACCTGAGTGCTTTCGTCAAGGATCGTCATGACCTCTTCGATGCTGAGGACTTCGCCCATCACAATCGATGAGATCATGACCCGAGCCGATGCGGCGCCAATCGCTCCGGCCAGCAACCGCTCAGTGTAATGAATAAGCCGCGAGTCGGCCTGCAATGGGTAACCCCCATGATCCTGAGCATAACGGTCAAAGGCTTCGGAAGCGCGTTGCGGGCCAAGAAACCGGGCTAGCAGATCATATAACTCGGTGGTTTCCACGACGCCCCGCCACAGCAAAGAATCACCGTCATGGCGTTCGCGCTTGAAAATATCGACAAACTGGCTGCCCTGCACTTGTTCCAGAGGATCTGGCTGACTCAGTATCGAGCCGAATACCAGCCCGCCGATATTGGCCAGCATACTCCAAAAGACCGAATGCATGTAGGGATCAAGATGCTCCAAACCCAATAACGCATAGGGTTTGAGTAACTCCAGACCCCACGGACAGGTCTCGACGAAGTCGGTACCGATCCAACCGGAGCGGGCCATGGCCGGCAACAGCAGCGTATA
>JAGRHK010000381.1 GCA_020444985.1 Candidatus Competibacteraceae bacterium | reverse complement strand
AGCCTCGTTGCGCAACATGCGGAGAATTTCAGTAAAGGGAATCTTGACCGGGCAGACTTCTTCACACGCGCCGCAGAAGGTGGAAGCGCTGGCCATTACGCCCGCCTCATCCAGCCCCTCCAGTTGCGGGGTCAGGATCGAGCCGATGGGACCGGGATAAACATGACCATAGGCATGGCCGCCGAGCCGGGTATAAATCGGGCAGTGATTCAAACAGGCCCCACAGCGGATGCACTGCAAAGTGGCGCGCCGCTCAGGATCGCCATAAATGCTGGAACGCCCATTGTCGAGAATCACCAGATGCACTTCCTGGGGGCCGTCCCGCTCATCCGACTGACGCGGCGCAGTGATCATGTTGAAATAGGTAGTGATCGGTTGACCGGTGGCGGACCCGGTGAGCAAGCGCAGCAGAGGCGGGACATCCTGCAACTTCTCCACCACCTTTTCCAAACCCATCAGCGCGATATGCACCGGCGGCGCGGTGGTGCACATGCGGCCATTCCCCTCATTTTCCACCAGACACAGCGTACCGGTTTCCGCGACCGCGAAGTTGACGCCGCTGACGCCCACCTCGCCGGCCTGGAACTTTTCACGCAACTCCTGACGGGCAATGGCGTTGAGTTCCTCAACAACCTCCGTATAGGGCGCGTCGGGAATGCGCTCGTGGAACAGATGGGCGATCTGATCCTTGTTCTTGTGAATTGCGGGCACGATGATGTGCGAGGGCGTCTCGCCATCCAGTTGAATGATGTACTCGCCCAGATCGGTCTCCAGCGCTTCAATGCCCTGCTCTTCCAGGAAATGATTCAGATGCATTTCCTCGGACACCATCGACTTGCCCTTGATGACCCGCTGCGCGCCATGCCGCCGGATGATGTCCAGGCAGATCGCGTTTGCTTCCGCAGCCGTTTCCGCCCAATGCACTTGAATGCCATGATCGGTGCAACGCGCTTCCAATTGTTCCAGCAGCTCCGGTAATCGGCTTAACGCCCGACGTCGAATGCTCTGGCCTTGGGCACGCAGCTTTTCAAAAGCTTCGGCATCGGCAAACAGGGTGCGGCGGCGCTGACTCAGCGTGGTCATCGCACTGCGCAAATTGCGCCGCAACTGCCCGTCTTCCAGGGCCTTGGCGGCATTGCGTTCAAAGGTAGCGACATCCGCGGTTTTGGTCATTGCGTGCGCTCCAGAATGAATTCAGCCAGATGCTGAGTGGGAATAGGCACCTGGCGGTAACCCAGCGTGCCGCTGATATTCAGTAGGCAACCACAATCGGTGGACAACACGCGCGCCGCGCCGGTTTGTACAATGTCATCAACTTTGTCATGGGCCATGGCGGCAGAAATTGCCGGCTGCTTCACCGAGAAGGTGCCGCCGAAGCCGCAACATTCCCGCTCATTCGGCAATTCCACCAGCTCCACTTGCTCCAGTTGGCCCAACAACATCTTGGCGTAAGGAATGATCGCCATTTCCCGCAGCGCATGGCAGGACGAGTGCCAGGTGACCTTGATTGGCTCGCCACGATCTTCCAGGCGCACCTGAAGCGCCTGGACCATGAACTCGCTTAACTCATAGATCCGGCTGGAGAAATGTTGCACGGCCTCGATATCCGATTCATGGGCAAACAGATGCGGATACTGATGCTTTAACATCCCGGCGCAGGAGCCGGATGGAACGACAATCGGATAATCTCTGGGAAACGCTTGCAGTTGATGACGGGCGACCCGGCGGGCTTCGTCGGGGAACCCGGAATTATACGCCGGTTGGCCGCAGCAGGATTGCGCTTGGGGAAAAATGACGTGTATGCCTTCCCGCTGCAGCAGCTCGATGCCGGCCAGCCCCGCTTGGGGAAAGCAGGCATCGATGACGCAAGTGCCGAAGTAATAAACTTTATCGGGGCGGGGAATGGACGCAGGGGAGGAGTCGTTCATGGCGGCGATCTCACAGTTCAGGAGTCCCCTAAACTTTAGTTCAGCCGCTGCAAACCTGCATTAGAAGCTATGACCCGCGAATCAGCGTCCCAATACCGGCGTCCGTGAACAACTCCACGAGCGCCGCGTGTTCAATCCGCCCATCGATGATATGCGCCGCTTTGACTCCAGCGCGCACGGCATCCAGGGCGCAGGCGATCTTGGGCAGCATCCCGCCGTGGATCGTTCCGTCATCAACAAGCGCCTGCACCTGACGGGCGCCAAGGCCGGTCAATAAACGGCCCTCCTGATCAAGCACGCCGGTTGTATCGGTCAGCAGGATCAGCTTCTCGGCATGCAGCACCTCGGCAATCTTGCCAGCGACCAGATCAGCGTTAATGTTGTAGGACTCGCCGTCGCTGCCGACCCCGATGGGCGCAATGATGGGAATGAAACCATCGTGAATGAGGGTGTTGATAATTGCCGCGTCGATGCTGGCCACTTCACCGACATGACCAATGTCGATGATCTCTGGCGCCTCCAGTTCCGGACTCTTGCGGGAAATGATCAATTTTCGCGCGTGGATCAGATCGCCATCCTTGCCCGTCAACCCCACGGCGCGACCGCCGTGCCGGTTGACGTTGTTGACGATTTCCTTATTGACGAGGCCGCCAAGGACCATTTCGACCACATCCATGGTCTCGCTGTCCGTGACCCGCATGCCATCGACGAAACGGCTTTCCTTGCCAATACGCTTGAGCAGTTGACTGATTTGCGGGCCGCCGCCATGCACCACGACCGGGTTGAAACCGACCAGCTTCATCAAGACGATGTCGCGGGCAAAGCCGTTTTTCAGTTCATCGTTTTCCATG